>DASVFM010000218.1:0-7237 GCA_036380055.1 Casimicrobiaceae bacterium | reverse complement strand
GGCATGGGCGCCGGCGCGCTCCAGCTCGCGCACGTGGCGGCAGGACACTACGACGGCTACGTTGAGCTTTCGCTGAACTCCTGGGACGCTTCCGCCGGCCTGCTTCTGATCGAAGAGGCGGGCGGCTATGCGGGACCGTTTCCCGGCCCGAAGGGCCTGCTCGTGCCGGCGCCGGTGCTCGGCTGCGCGAAGGGGATCGCCTGGCCGATGGTGGAGCTGATGGGCGTGTGGTGAGCCGCCCGCGCACGAGCTTTGTCGTGCGCGGGCGTTTGCCGCGCGTCTACTTCTTCGCCACCCGCACGAAATCGCCGGCGAACGCGTAGGCGAATCCGTCCGGGTTCACGTACTTGCGCAGCACCGCCGAAAGCTGCTCGGCAGTGACCGCCTCGATCGCCTTATCGACCTCGCCCGAGTACGCGAAGGTCCGCCCGATGTAGTCCTGCTCGACGAGGCCGCGGGCGAGCGACGAGTCGCGCGTGCGCTCCAGGCGGCGTTCCTGCAAGAGAGCGCGCTTGCCGTCGGCGATCTCCTGCGCGGTGAAGCCCTCGGCCGCGGCGCGCTTGAATTCGTCCTGCAGGCCGGCGCGCAGCCGCGTCAATGCCTCCGGGGCGAAGGTCGCCGAGACGTAGAACGTCGCATTGGGCTCGAAGCTGCTCACGGCGAGCCAGCTCGCCACGCCGTAGCTCAGGCCCTCCTTCTGACGGATGCGGTTCCACAGCCGCGAGTCGGTCGAGCCGCCGATGATGTAGTTCGCGACCAGCAGTGCAGGATAGTCGGGATCCTTGTCGCTCATCGGGAAGGAGACGCCGCCGCGAAGGTACGCGTTGGCCTTGTCGGGCGTCTCGAGCGGCATTGCCGTCGGCTTCTTCGCCACCAGCGGGTCGGGCACGCGCGCGTAGAGCTTGGCCGCCTTCCAGTCGCCGAAGAGCTTCTCGAGCTGCGTCCTGGTCGCGGCGGGGTCGAAGTCGCCGACGACGGCGATCTCCGCGGCGCTGCCGCCGTAGAACTGCTCATGGAACGCCTTGAGCGCAGCCGCGCTGGGTGCGGTGAGGTCGCCGATCTCTTCGTCGAGCGTGGGCTCGTAGCGCTCGTCACCGCGGGGATACGGATTGTCATAGCGACGCAGCGCGCGGACCGCGACCGCTCTCGGCTCGGTGCGCTCTTCCTCGAGACTGGCGATCGTTTCTCGCTTGAGCGTCTCGAGCTCCTTCTCCGGGAACGACGGCTGGCGCAGGATCTCCGCGATCAGGTCGAGAGTCGCAGGCAGGTTCTTGCGCACCGTCTGGGCGCCGCCGGAGAGCGCGGTTCCCTGGGCATCGATCTCGAGCGTGGTGCGCAGCAGGTCGAGCGAGTCCTCGAGCTCCTGGCGCGAGTGCTTCGCCGTGCCCCGCATGAGCATGCTGCCGGTGAGCTCCGCCTCGCCGGCCTTGCCGAAAATGCTCTGCGCGTCGCCGTAATTCACGCGCAGCGCAAGACGCACCGTCTCGCCGCGGGTCTTTTTCGGCAGCAGCGCCACCTTCATCCCGTTGGCGAGGCTGAAGCGCTGCGTGCGCGCCTCGAGATTCGGGATCGTCGCCTCGAAGACCTCGCCGGCCGCGACCGCAGGGTCGCCCTTGTAATCGTTGACCGTCGCCGCGATGTCGACCTTCGGAGGCACCGGCGAGCGGTCGGGCTTCGCATCCGGAACGAACGCGCCGACCGTCACATTAGCGGGCTTGAAGTATTGGGTGGCAACGCGGTCGACGTCAGCCGTGGTCACGCTGCGCCAGTGATCGCGGCGGATGAAGAACAGCCGCCAGTCGCCTTCCGCGATCGACTCGGAGAGCGCCACACCGAGCTTCTGCGGGTCGTTGATCGTCTCGTCGATCTCCTTGAGCCGCTTGGCGCGCACGCGCTCGAGCTCGGTCGCGCTCACCGGCTGCGAGGGGGTCCCCTGGATCGTCTTCAGCATGACCTCGCGCGCCGGGGCGAGCGGATCCTTTTCCGGCACCTGCGCGAGGAACATCGCGAAGCCGGGGTCGTAGCCGCGGAAGATGAAGTCGTCGACGGCGGACGCCTTCTCGGTTTCTACCAGCGCCTTGTACAGCCGGCCGCCCGGAGTTAGCGTCATCACGCCGACGGCGGCTTCGACCGCGACCGAGTCGGGGCTCGCTGCGGGTACGGTGTGATAGAGCGCGGAGAGCCATTGCGTGTTGCCGACGCGGCGCAGCGTGAACTCGCGCTCGCCGTCCTGCACCGGCTCCGTCGTGTAGAGGCGCGGCAGCACGCGCGTCGGCTTGGGGATCGGGCCGAAGTACTTGGCGACCAGCGCGAGCGTCTTCTGCGGATCGAACGCGCCGGCGATCACGAGCACGGCGTTGTCCGGCTGATAGTACAGATGGTAGAAGGCCTGAAGCCGCGCGATGTCCACGAGCTCGACGTCGGAGCGCGCGCCGATCGTGTCGTGGCCGTAGTTGTGCCAGTCGAACGCTACCGCCATGGTGCGCTGGACCAGGATGCGGATGGGACTGTTCTCGCCGCGCTCCATCTCGTTGCGCACGACCGTCATCTCGCTGTCGAGGTCCGCGCGGGCGACCTTGGAATTCACCATCCGGTCGGCTTCCATCCGCAGCGCCCACTCGAGGTTCTCCTCCGACTTCGGGAAGGTCTCGAAGTAATTGGTGCGGTCGAGCCAGGTCGAGCCGTTGAAATCCATGCCGCGCTTGCCGAGCTCGGCCATGATGTTGCCCTGCGTCGGCGTGCCCTTGAACACCATGTGCTCGAGCAGGTGAGCCATGCCGGTCTCGCCGTAGTTCTCCATGCGCGAGCCGACGAGGTAGGTGATGTTGACCGTCGTCTTGGCCTGCGTCTCGTCGGGGAAGAGCAGGACGCGCAAGCCGTTGTTCAGGGTGTACTCGGTGATCCCTTCCACGCTCGGTCCCTGGACGACGCCGGCTGGCAGCGTGGCGCCGGAGGCGGTCGAAATGAGCGCGAGAGGAAGAGCCAGACGGGCGAGATCGCGGGCGGTGATCATGGGGTCGACTCTTGGGTCGGGATGGTGCCGGGACAAGCATGGAGCACAGCTGACAGCAATGGTTCCAGAAATTGCCGGTGTGAGCATTCGCTTTCGTCAAAATGCCCCTCGCGGCGTACCTCGATGGGGCGGCGGGATGGCCCTATCTTGACGTTTACGTAAACGTCATATAGCGTGCCCGCCGAGGTCCCCGAGGAGTAAGCTTCCCCTCCCTCGAGCCCGAAAGAACCTCCGCCCTGGAGCCGCCGATGAACGACGTTGCCATCGCCAAGAAGCCGCCCGTCGCCAAGCTCGAGCACAAGGTGCGCTTCGTGACGGCAGCGTCGCTTTTCGACGGACACGACGCGTCGATCAACATCATGCGCAGGATCCTGCAGGCGACGGGCTGCGAGGTGATCCACCTCGGCCACAACCGCTCGGTGGAGGAGATCGTCACCGCGGCACTGCAGGAAGACGCGCACGGCATCGCGGTTTCCTCCTACCAGGGCGGGCACATCGAGTTCTTCAAGTACATGCTCGACCTGCTGCGCGAGCGCGGCGGCGAGGACATCAAGGTCTTCGGCGGTGGCGGCGGCGTCATCATCCCCGCCGAGATCGAGGAGCTGCAGAGCTACGGCGTCGCGCGCATCTTCTCGCCCGAGGACGGCGCGCGGCTGGGCCTGCAGGGGATGATCAACGAGGTCGTGAAAGCCTCGGACTTCGATCTCGCGCGGAACCTGCCGAAGGACCTCCAGGCGCTTCGGGCCGGCGACAAGCGGGTTCTCGCGCGATTCATCACCGGGCTCGAAGCCGAAGCGGTCCCCGCGAAGCTTCGCGACGAGCTGCTGCGCACGGCGGAGACGAGCAAGGCGCCGGTGCTCGGCATCACCGGCACGGGGGGCGCGGGCAAGTCCTCGCTCACCGACGAGCTGATCCGCCGCTTCCGCATGGATCAGGACGACCGGCTGAAGATCGCGATCATCTCGATCGACCCGTCGCGGCGGAAATCCGGCGGGGCGCTCCTGGGCGACCGCATCCGGATGAATGCAATCCAGCATCCGAACATCTACATGCGCTCGATGGCCACGCGCGAGGCGGGGAGCGAGGTCTCCAAGGCGCTGCCCGACGCGATCGCCGCGTGCAGGGTCGCGGGGTTCGATCTGATCGTGGTCGAGACCTCGGGCATCGGGCAGGGCGATGCGGCGATCGTTCCGCTCGCCGACTGCACGCTCTACGTGATGACGCCGGAGTTCGGTGCGGCGAGCCAGCTCGAGAAGATCGACATGCTCGACTTCGCCGACTTCGTCGCGATCAACAAGTTCGACCGCAAGGGCGCGGCGGACGCGCTGCGCGACGTGCGCAAGCAATACCAGCGCAACCGCGAGCAGTTCTCGCAGGCGCCCGACCAGATGCCCGTGTACGGGACGATCGCTGCGCGCTTCAACGACGACGGCGTCACGGCGCTCTACCACGCGCTCGCCGAGCGCCTCACGCAGGAGGGGCTGAAGCTCGCGCCGGGGAAGCTCCCCGCGGTATCGATCAAGTCCTCGACCGGACAGAACGCGATCGTGCCGCCGGCGCGCGTGCGCTATCTCGCGGAGATCGCCGAGACGGTGCGCAACTATCACGCCTGGGCGAAGGAGCAAGCGAAGGTCGCACGCGAGCGCCAGCAGCTCAGGTCGGTGCGGGCGATGGTCGACGAGGCCCTCGCCTACCGGGACAAGCTCGCCGCCAGCGGCCACGTGGCCGATGCCGAGGCCGCGCGCCAGATCGAGGCGGCTACGAGCAGCACCGAAAGCATTCTGGATGCGCTCGCGACCGACCGCGACGCCAAGCTCGACTCGCGGTGCGCAAAGCTTCTCGCCATGTGGCCGCAGACCAAAGCCGCCTACACCGGCGACGAGTACGTGGTGAAGATCCGCGGCAGGGAGATCCGCAGCGCGCTCACGACCGTCTCGCTCTCGGGCACCCACGTGCCCAAGGTCGCGCTGCCGAAGTTCGAGGACGACGGCGAGATCCTGCGCTGGCAGCTCCGTGAGAACGTACCCGGGTCGTTCCCCTTCACCGCCGGCGTGTTCGCCTTCAAGCGCGAGAACGAGGATCCCACGCGCATGTTCGCCGGCGAGGGCGACGCCTTCCGCACCAACAAGCGCTTTCACATGCTCGCCGACGGCATGCCGGCGAAGCGGCTCTCCACCGCGTTCGACTCGGTCACCCTCTACGGCAACGATCCCGATCTCCGGCCCGACATCTACGGCAAGGTCGGCAACTCTGGCGTGTCCATCGCCACGCTCGACGACATGAAGGTGCTCTACTCTGGCTTCGACCTCTGCGCGCCGAACAACTCGGTGTCGATGACGATCAACGGCCCGGCGCCGACGATCCTGGCGATGTTCATGAACACGGCAGTCGATCAGCAGCTCGACAAGTTCAGGAAGGACAACGGTCGTGAGCCGACCGACGACGAGGCGCAGAAGATCCGCGAGTGGACGCTTTCCACTGTGCGCGGCACCGTGCAGGCTGACATTCTCAAGGAGGACCAGGGGCAGAACACCTGCATCTTCTCCACCGAGTTCAGTCTCAAGGTGATGGGCGACATCCAGCAGTACTTCGTTCAGCACCGGGTGAAGAACTTCTATTCGGTGTCGATCTCGGGCTATCACATCGCGGAGGCCGGCGCGAACCCGATCAGCCAGCTCGCCTTCACGCTCTCCAACGGCTTCACCTTCGTCGAGGCCTATCTCGCGCGCGGCATGCACATCGACGAGTTCGCGCCGAACCTCTCGTTCTTCTTCAGCTACGGCATGGACCCCGAGTACTCGGTGATCGGCCGCGTGGCGCGGCGCATCTGGGCGGTGGCGATGCGTGAGCGCTACGGCGCCAACGAGCGCAGCCAGAAGCTCAAGTTCCACTCGCAGACGAGCGGGCGCAGCCTCCACGCGCAGGAGATCTCGTTCAACGACATCCGCACCACGCTGCAGGCGCTGATCTCGAGCTACGACAACACCAACTCGCTGCACACCAACGCCTACGACGAGGCGATCACCACGCCAACCGAGGAGAGTGTGCGCCGCGCGATGGCGATTCAATTGATCATCAACCGCGAGTGGGGACTGGGCAAGAACGAGAACCCGAACCAGGGCAGCTTCATCATCGACGAGCTGACGGATCTCGTCGAGGAAGCGGTGCTCAAGGAGTTCGAGGCGATCAGCGAGCGCGGGGGAGTGCTGGGCGCGATGGAGACCGGCTACCAGCGCGGCAAGATCCAGGAGGAGTCGCTCTACTACGAGCACAAGAAGCATGACGGCTCGTATCCGATCGTCGGCGTCAACACCTTCCGCAGCAAGCACGGCGACACCGCGCCGGCCAAGCTCGAGCTCGCCCGCTCGACCGAGGAAGAGAAGCAGTCGCAGCTAAAGCGGTTGGCGGATTTTCATGCGCGCAACGCCAAGGAAGCATCCAAGGCGCTAGAGCGGCTCACGCGCGTCGTGATCGAGAACGGCAACGTCTTCGCCGAGCTGATGAAGACCGTGCGGGTGTGCTCGCTCGGTCAGATCACCAAGGCGCTGTTCAAGGTGGGTGGGGAGTATCGGAGGAGTATGTAGCCAAGCGCCGCCGCTAGGGCCTAGATTTAGCCTCGATCCAATGACGAACGATGAAGCTGTCGCTTTTCCCTGAATCTGGCGGAAAACGCTCAAGCATCCTTTGCTTCGACATCTTGGCTGTTACGTTTAGATTGTTTGCATCAGCGAAGCGGCGCAGCCTTTCTACGAAGCGCTAATTCAGGGTCGACGCCGACGCCGGCCTTGTCTAGGTCCTTCGGCTTGATCAAGCGAGCGAAGAGCTGCAAATCGTCTGACCGATGTTTCCCTGGGACGGCGTGGCCCGGGCGAGGCGGCGCGCGAGCTCTCGCCCGCGCGCCTGACGCTATGCTCGGCTGCGGATAAGTTGCCGGCTCTGCATTAGGGCAGCTGCGTGCAGCATGAGGAACAGCGGCACGAGGAACGCCGGAATCAACAGTAACGGCAGTGTCGCCATCGGCGCGGTGCTGATCTCTCCCGGGGCCCCGGTGGCGAGTGTGGCATTCAGAGTTCCTAGGGTGATCGCTACGACGAGGTCGAGTATGCCGAGCACATTCCAGCGGATGAATGCGGCGCTGGCAGCGAAGTCAGCCTGGCGCGCCAGGGCCAGGACCATCCACGGAGCGACGAAACCGATGGCCATATCTCCGAGGCCGGCCGGCAG
>DASVFM010000217.1:0-47466 GCA_036380055.1 Casimicrobiaceae bacterium | reverse complement strand
TCTCCCCATGATCGGTCCTTCAATCGTCCGACCCAGCGCGTCGCAGGCCCGCGTCAAGTGTCAGTTCCCGAGGATAGTTTGGAGGCGGGGGTCGGAATCGAACCGGCGTAGACGGCTTTGCAGGCCGCTGCATGGCCACTCTGCCACCCCGCCGGGTGGTCGTAATGCCTATCGCGCTACCGCCCGTGGGCCATAAACGCGAAGGGAGAGCCTAGCGCCCTCCCTGAAAAGCTGGAGCGGGAAACGAGTCTCGAACTCGCGACCTCAACCTTGGCAAGGTTGCGCTCTACCAACTGAGCTATTCCCGCGCGCGATAACCGTGAATTATAGCGCGCGCTTGAGGAGTGTCAAAGCGCAGCGTCGGTGACTCGCGCGTAATTTCGGCGATCGTTGCGGACAAGGCGACGCGAGCGAGGGTCAGGCGACGACCGCGCCGATCGCCCGAGCAACGTAATCGAGGTTGCGCTGATTGAGCGCCGCGACACAGATGCGCCCGGAGTCGATGGCGTAGATCGCAAACTCGCTGCGCAGCCTGGCGACCTGCTCGCGCGTCAGGCCTGAGTACGAGAACATGCCTCGCTGCTGCGGCACGAAGTCGAAGTTTGTCAGCGGCGCATGGACTTTCAGCCGATCAACGAGCGCGCGACGTATGGCGCGAATGCGCTCGCGCATCGCGGCAAGCTCGTTTTCCCACAAGGCGCGAAGCTCTGCCGAATCGAGGACCGTCTGCACAGCCAGGCTGCCGAATCCGGGCGGGCTGGAGTAACTGCTGCGGATGACGCGTTTGACTTGGGAGAGAGCGCGCGCGGCTTCATCGCGATCGGCCGCGACGATCGACAGCGCGCCAACGCGCTCGCCGTAGAGAGAGAACGACTTGGAGAAGGAGCTCGCCACAAACAGCGGCCCCGGAGTATCGGCGAAGCGTCGTGCGATCGCCCCGTCGGCATCGATCCCGTCGCCGAACCCCTGATAGGCTAGGTCGAGCAGCGGGATGTGCCCGCCTGCCCGAACGCGCTCGAGTATCTTTGTCCATTGCTCGGCGGAAGGATCCACGCCCGTCGGGTTGTGGCAGCAGGCGTGAAGCACGACGATCGCCCCGGCTGGAATGCGCCCGAGCGCATCGATCATGCGTTCGAAGTCGAGTCCGTGCGTGGGCGGATCGTAATACGGGTACGTATTGACTACGAAGCCGGCGCCCTCGAACAGCGCGCGATGATTCTCCCACGACGGGTCGCTGATCCATACCTGCGCTCCCGGAGCGAAGCGGCGCAGGAAGTCGGCGGCGACCTTGAGTGCACCCGTGCCTCCGAGTGCCTGCACGGTGGCGACCCGGCCCGAGGTGAGAATGTCGCTGTCCGGCCCGAACAGGAGGCGCTGCACGGCGCGGTCGTATGCTGCCATGCCGTCGATCGGCAGGTAGGCGTGTGGCGCCGCCTTCCCGGTGATAACTTCCTCGGCCCTGCGCACGCACTCGAGGAGCGGAACCTTGCCGCTCTCGTCGTAGTACACCCCGACGCCGAGATTGACCTTGTTCGGATTGGGGTCGGCGTTGAACGCTTCGGTCACCCCGAGAATGGGGTCGCGCGGCGCCATTTCGACAGCGGCGAAGAGCGGGGCGGACAGCGGAGCATTCATCATCGGGCTCGCGGCTTGAAACATTGAAATCTTAGCATGCACTCCGAGGCAGGTGCGCCGCGCGTCGTCGCTCGGCTACAATAATCGATTCGCTTTCAGCCGTAGCACAAGATGGTCGTCACCTTTCCTGACAGCCCGTTCGACTTGCACCAGCCCTTCGCTCCCGCCGGTGACCAGCCCGAGGCGATCGACCAGCTCGTCGAGGGCATCGGCGACGGGCTCGCGTTCCAGACGCTGCTCGGCGTCACCGGCTCAGGCAAGACCTACACGATGGCGAACGTCATCGCGCGTACCGGGCGGCCAGCGCTCGTGCTCGCTCCCAACAAGACCCTCGCGGCACAGCTCTACTCGGAGTTCCGCGAATTCTTCCCTACGCACGCGGTGGAATACTTCGTCTCGTACTACGACTACTATCAGCCGGAAGCCTACGTGCCTTCGCGCGACCTCTATATCGAAAAGGATTCTTCAATCAACGAGCACATCGAGCAGATGCGGCTGTCGGCAACTAAGGCGATCCTCGAGCGCCGCGACTGCGTCATCGTGGCCACGGTATCGGCGATCTACGGCATCGGCGACCCGTCCGAATACCACAGCATGATCCTCCACGTGAAGCACGGGGACCGGCTCGCTCAGCGCGACGCGATCAAGCGTCTGACCGAGATGCAATACCAGCGCAATGACACCGAGTTTCGCCGCGGCACGTTCCGCGTCCACGGTGACGTGATCGACATCTTTCCGGCAGAAAGTGCCGAGAACGCCATCCGTGTGTCGCTCTTCGACGACGAAGTCGAGTCGCTGCAGCTCTTCGACCCGCTTACCGGGCACATCAAGCAAAAGCTCGGCCGCTTCACAGTGTTTCCATCCAGTCACTATGTCACCGGGCGGCAGAAGGTGCTCGACGCCGTGGAAGCGATCAAGGTCGAGCTCGCGCAGCAGAAGGAATTCTTCGTCTCGCAGATGAAGCTCGTCGAGGCGCAGCGCATCGAGCAACGCACGCGCTTCGACGTCGAGATGATGCTGGAGGTTGGTTTCTGCAAAGGCATCGAGAACTACTCGCGGCATCTTTCGGGGCGTCAGCCTGGCGAGCCGCCGCCGACGCTGATCGATTACCTGCCGGACAATGCCATCGCCTTCATCGACGAGTCCCACGTGACGATCCCTCAAGTGGGCGGCATGTACCGCGGCGACCGGGCGCGCAAGGAGAACCTCGTCAACTACGGCTTCCGGCTGCCCTCGGCGCTCGACAACCGGCCGCTGCGCTTCGACGAGTTCGAGAAGCTGCTGCCCCAGACGGTCTTCGTATCGGCGACGCCGGCGGAATACGAGCGGCAGCACGCGGGGCAGGTAGTCGAACAGGTGGTGCGGCCGACAGGGCTCGTCGACCCGATACTCGAGGTGAGGCCGGCCCAGACGCAGGTCGATGACCTCCTGTCGGAGATCTCGACCCGGGTCGAGCGCGACGAGCGGGTGCTGGTCACGACGCTCACCAAACGCATGGCCGAAGATCTGACCGATTACTTGAACGAGCACGGCGTGAAGGTGCGCTACCTCCATTCTGACATCGACACCGTCGAGCGGGTTGAGATCATCCGCGACCTGCGCCTCGGCGAGTTCGACGTCCTGGTGGGCATCAATCTCCTGCGCGAGGGACTCGATATCCCCGAGGTTTCGCTCGTTGCCGTGCTCGACGCCGACAAGGAAGGCTTTCTGCGCGCCGAGCGCTCGCTCATCCAGACCATTGGCCGCGCGGCGCGACACATCAACGGTACGGCGATCCTCTACGCAGACACGATGACCGAGTCGATGAAGGGCGCGATCGGGGAGACCGAGCGACGGCGAAACAAGCAGACGGCCTACAACGAGCGGCGCGGCATCACTCCGACGGGGGTGACCAAGCGGATCAAGGACATCATCGACGGCGTGTACGACATCGATGCGGAGCGCAAGCAGCTCAAGGCAGCACAGGCGGACGCCCGGTACGAAGCAATGCCCGAGAAGGACCTCGAGCGTGAGCTCAAGCGCGTGGAGCGCGAAATGCTCGACGCCGCGAAGAACCTCGAATTCGAGAAGGCGGCAGAGCTGCGCGATCGGCTCTTCCAGCTGAAGGAGAAGCTCTTCGGCGTTGCGGTACAGGAGTAGGCGCTGGCGGGATGGCTGTTGTTGCAGCGCAACAGAGGCTGGCTATAATGCCCGCTCGCGAGCAAGGCACTTCCATCGAGCGATGACGGCAGCCAACAGGAAAAAGACGCGTGGCCTGGGCGGACCGGTCAAGCACGATCACACGGTTCTCGTGTTGCAAGGAGGTGGCGCGCTGGGTGCCTACCAGGCGGGCGTGTACCAGGGCATGCATGAGCATGGCTTCGCGCCCGACTGGGTAGCCGGCGTATCGATCGGCGCCATCAACGGCGCGCTCATCGCAGGCAATCCGCCGGAACGACGGGTCGCGCGTTTGCGCGAATTTTGGGAAAGGGTCTCTTCGGGGTTGCCGCTGGTCGCGCCCGCGCAGGTCGACCCGGTGCGCATCGCCCTCAACCGCCTGAGCGCCGCTACGGCAGCCACCTTTGGGGTCCCCGGTTTTTTCGTGCCGCGCGTTCCACCAGCATTCCTCGCCCCGGAGGGCACCCCCGAGGCACTTAGCGTCTATGACACCTCGCCGCTTCGAGCCACCCTGGAGGAGTTGGTCGACTTCGGCCTCGTCAATGCAACGCAGCGCATCCGCCTGAGCGTCGGATCGGTGAACGTTCGCACCGGGAACTCGGTCTATTTCGACAGTCAGGATCAAAGACTCGAGCCGGAGCACATCATGGCCAGCGGCTCGCTGCCGCCCGGGTTCCCTCCTGTCGTGATCGACGGCGAGCATTACTGGGACGGCGGGATCGTCTCCAATTCTCCGCTGTGGTACATCCTCGACCAGTCTCCGCAGATCAGCGCGATGATCATCCAGGTCGACCTGTTCAGCGCGCGCGGCGAGCTGCCGGTGAATCTCGACCAGGTCCTCGAGCGCGCCAAGGATATTCAGTACTCGAGCAAGACGCGCTTCAACACGACGCGGGTCCAGGAGCTGGAGAGTCTTCGTCATGCGCTCGGGCGCCTGATGAAAAAAATGCCGCCGAGCCTGCGCGACGATCCCGACTACAAGCTCCTCAAGCCGATAAGCGAGCACAAGCGGCAGATAGCAATCGCGCACCTGATCAACCGGCGCTTCGCCACGTCCACGAACGCCAAGGACTATGAGTTTTCCCGAACGACCATGGAGGAGCTCTGGGACGCGGGGCTCCAGGACGTACGTCGAACCTGCGCGCATCAGAGCTGGGCTGAGGCTAAGGAACTCGTCAGTGGCGTGCGTGTCTTCGACCTTGCCGCGTAGCCGTGGGACGTTTCCCAGGAGAGCATCTTGACCGAGAACGAAGTCAAAGCGCGTGCGTTTGCGATGCCGCTCACCAGCCCCGCGTTTCCACCTGGGCCGTATCGCTTCGTCAACCGAGAGTTCTTCATTGTCACCTATCGCACCGACCCGGATGCGCTGCGCGCGTTGATCCCGGCACCTCTCGAGTACACCCAACCGCTGGTGAAGTACGAGTTCATCCGCATGCCCGACTCGACCGGGTTCGGCGACTACACCGAGTCCGGCCAGGTGCTGCCGGTTCGCTTCCGCGGGAGGGAGGGCGGCTACGTGCATGCCATGTATCTTGACGACGAGCCGCCCATCGCCGGCGGGCGCGAGCTATGGGGGTTTCCCAAGAAGCTCGCCTCGCCCAAGCTAACCGTCGAGAAGGACACCCTGCTCGGCGTGCTGCGTTACGGTCCGGTCCCGGTTGCGGTAGCGACGATGGGCTACAAGCACCGTGCGCTACCCAACGACAAGATCCTCAACGCGCTCTCGGCGCCAAACTACCTCCTCAAGATCATCCCGCATGTCGACGGCAAGCCCCGCGTCTGCGAGCTGGTGGAATACTTCTGCGAGCAAATCGCCGTGAAGGGCGCGTGGGAAGGACCGGCCGCGCTGGAGCTGTTTCACCATGCGCTCGCGCCGGTCGCCGAGCTGCCAGTGCTCGAAGTCGTTTCCGGGGTGCACATCCTGTCCGATCTGACGCTCGGTCTCGGCACGGTCGTGCACGACTATCTGGCCTGATTGGAGAATCCCTATGAAGCTCAAGGACAAGTCAGCGATCATCACCGGAGCCGCGAGTGGCATCGGCAAGGACATTGCGCACGTCTTCGCGGGAGAGGGCGCCAAGGTCGCAATCGCCGACCTCAACATCGACGCCGCCAACGCCGCCGCGGGCGAGATCCGCGCCGCAGGTGGACAGGCGATGGGTGTCGCGATGGACGTCACCAATGAGCAAGCGGTCAACGACGGTGTGGCCGCGGTGGCCAAGGCATTCGGGGGCGTCGACGTGCTCGTCAGCAACGCCGGCATACAGATCGTGCATCCGATCGAAGAATTCAGCTATGCCGAGTGGAAGAAGCTCATGGCGATCCACGTCGACGGCGCATTTCTGACCACCCGCGCCTGCATTCCGCACATGTACAAGTCAGGTCGCGGCGGCAGTATCATCTACATGGGATCGGTGCACTCGAAGGAAGCCTCCATGCTCAAGGCGCCGTACGTCACCGCCAAACACGGCCTGATCGGGCTCGCCAAGGTTGTGGCCAAGGAGGGCGCGGCCCACGGAGTTCGCGCCAACGTGATCTGCCCTGGGTTCGTGCGCACGCCGCTGGTCGAAAAACAGATCCCCGAGCAGGCGAAGGAGCTGGGCATCTCCGAGCAGGAAGTCATCAAGAACGTCATGCTGAAGGAGACGGTCGACGGCGAGTTCACCACGGTCGATGATGTGGCGCAGGTCGCTCTCTTCTTCGCTGCGTTCCCGACGAATGCACTAACCGGTCAATCGCTGGTCGTCAGCCACGGCTGGTTCATGCAGTAGCGCTTTCGCAACGCCCTTTCGGGCGCGGCTCGACGCGCCGCTTCCGCGTCTTCGCGCGCCGGTTTCGCTCCGCACACGAGCGGACTCGCTCCGCACTGCGCCCGTTTCGTCTCAAGTCTCAGCCCCTTCGATCCGCAGAAGATCGTCGCCAGGCGGTAGGCCCGCTCACGATCCTTTACCGATGGCGAGAATGCGACCTTCGCCTATTCCGTGAACAGAGTCGCGGGTGCAATGCTGATCACGCGCGAATCCTTCAGGGTCCCTGGAACGCTCTGTCGGTAGCGGGCAGGTCAGGCAACGCACTCGACACGCACTGGCGCGGCGACTGCTCCCGCCTTGACCGTTCGCAGGCTACTCAACCGAGGGAGGCTCCTTGCGGGCGGTTTCCACCATCTCCAGGGGCTCGTCCTTGACCTCGAGGCGGGGCGGTCGAACGCGATGGGCTCGCGGCGTCTCGGGCTCGGGCGGGTCCGCTCTTGTCGCTGCATGGCTGGTCTCGACGAGGACGAGGTCCGAGCCGGTCGGCAGCTCAAGCGCCACGCGCGGAATGTCCGGGGCGTTGCGCGGGATCGGCGCAGGAGCAATCGGAACAGGCTGATCCGCGACTGCGGTGGCGAGCGAGGCAGACGGTTCGAAGGCTGTGGCCGGGATGCTGGGAGCACTGCCTTGCGGTGGCTGCGCCGCTATTTCAGTCACCGGGCCGCCTGTCGACGTGCCTTCCGGCGACGCACTGAGTTCGGGAGCCGGCGCACTACGCGGCGGCTGGGACCCTTCGCGCTCGGTCTGTGCTCCGTCCGGGCCGTGCCGTCCCTGGCGATCCCGATCGCGACCGCGCCGGTGATCGCGCCGACGCCGGCCTCCTTCCCCATGCTCGCGCGGCACGCCGGGCTGCTGCTGGACGATCGCCGGTGCGTTTGCGTCCGCGGGCCGCGGCTCCTGTGAGGCGCGAGGAGGCCGCTGCTGGCGCTGACCTTCTCGCCGGCCGCCACGCGGAGCATCGTGCTCGGACTCGTGCCGGACCTCGTGCCCGCTTTCGCGGCGTTCGCCCCGGCGCGCGTCACGACCACCCTGCTCTCGCTCGCGGTTGGGTTGCTGTTGCTGGCCTTGAGGAGAACGCGGCTTCTGCTGCTCGCGCTGCGCCTCGCGTCGCTCGTGCCGATCACGCCTGCCAGAGCGATCCTGGCGGCGGCCGCCCCGATCTGCTTCCTCGCGCTGCGCGCGTGGGCGCTCGGCGGCGGGGGCGGGCGGCGGCGCGGCATCCTCGGGCTGCCGTCTGAACCAGCCCATGACGGTCGTGAGCCAGTTCTCACGGCGCACGACTTCCACCGTAGCGGGCCGCTGCTCCGGTGGCATGGGAACCGGCGCAGGCTGCGCCGGCGTGATGCCCTTTACCACGGCCTCGGGACGCGGCTCGCGCGCCTCTTCCTTCCGTTGCTTGGCGATGTCCTCCTCTTCAGGCCGCTCGACGAGATCGAAGGAAGGAGGCAGCGGCTCACTCTGATTCAGGTCGTCATGCCGCAGGCGCTGCACTTTGTAGTTCGGGGTCTCGAGATAGGTGTTCGGCACGAGCATGACATTCACCTTGAAGCGCGTCTCGATGCCATGGATCTCAGGTCGTTTCTCGTTGAGGAGGAACGTGGCGACATCGACGGGAACCTGGGCGACGACTTGCGCTGTGTTCTCCTTCATCGCTTCCTCCTGCAGGATGCGCAGGATATGCAGCGCCGTCGATTCCGTGCCGCGGATGTGGCCGATGCCGTGGCAGCGCGGGCAGGCGATATAGGCGGACTCCGCCAGCGCCGGGCGCAGCCGCTGTCGCGACAGCTCCATCAGGCCAAAGCGCGAGATCTTGCCAAGCTGCACCCTCGCGCGATCGTACTTGAGCGCGTCCCGGAGCCTGTTCTCGACCTCGCGCTGATTCTTGGCGCTCTCCATGTCGATGAAGTCGATCACGATCAGCCCGCCGAGGTCGCGCAGCCGCAACTGGCGCGCGAGCTCGTCAGCTGCCTCGAGGTTGGTGTGGAATGCGGTGGTCTCGATGTCGCCAGCCTTGGTCGCACGGGCAGAATTGACGTCGATCGAGACCAGCGCCTCGGTGTGGTCGATGACGATCGCACCGCCCGAGGGGAGCGGCACCTGCCGGGCGTACGCGGTTTCGATCTGGTGCTCGATCTGGAAGCGCGAAAACAGCGGGACGTCGTCCTTGTAGAGCTTGACGCGATTGACGTTGCTGGGCATCACGTGGCCCATGAACTGCTGCGCCTGTTCGAAGATCGCCTCGGTGTCGATAAGCAGCTCGCCGATATCAGGCTGGAAGTAGTCGCGGATGGCGCGAATGACCAGGCTCGATTCCTGGTAGATGAGGAATGCGCCCGTCTGACCCTTTGCCGCCTCGTCGATCGCCTGCCAGAGCTGAAGGAGGTAATTCAGATCCCAGTTGAGCTCCTCAAGGGTGCGGCCAATGCCGGCGGTGCGCGCGATCACGCTCATTCCCGCGGGGACGTCGAGCTGCCCGATCACTTCCCGCAGCTCATTGCGATCTTCGCCTTCGACACGCCGCGACACACCGCCACCGCGAGGATTGTTGGGCATCAGCACGAGGTAGCGGCCTGCGAGAGAGATGTAGGTGGTGAGGGCGGCGCCCTTGGTGCCGCGCTCGTCCTTATCGACCTGAACGATGATCTCCTGCCCCTCGCGCAGGCTCTCCTGTGCCCGCCCGCGCCCGTTCTCGCCATTGCTCCCGCGCATGTATTCGCGCGCGACTTCCTTGAACGGCAGGAAGCCGTGGCGGTCGGCGCCGTAGTCGACGAAGCAGGCTTCGAGGCTCGGCTCCACGCGCGTGATGACGGCTTTGTAGATGTTGCTCTTGCGCTGCTCCTTGCTTGCCGACTCGATATCGAGGTCGATCAGCTTCTGACCATCGACGATCGCCACGCGAAGCTCTTCGGCTTGCGTGGCGTTGAATAGCATTCTTTTCATGCCAGATCTTCCCGGCGCAGGACTGCGCGGGTCAGGCGGGGGATGCTGCGGGTCGGCGCCGCGCGGGCGCCGCTCTTTCAACGTGCGGCGGGCGAGCGCGATGAACGCATGGCAGGCTGCCTCAGCAGCGCTTGCCGCCAAGCTACGAGGGAATGGATGGGGTTATGCGCCATCGCTTGAGACCGGCTCGCCGACTGGCGAGCCAAGCCGCTCTCGTGAACGTGGATGCTCTTGTTCGCGTTTTCGCTCAAACTTGTCTGGCCGCTGCGCTCGTCAACGCGAGTAGCAGCAAGCTACAGAATCCGTTGCGCCTCTTAGCGCGCCGCGCGTCTTGCCGCTTCACCCCGGCGATTGACCGGTGCGGAGACTGCGCCCTTCCGTTAACATCGCTACTTCTCCGGGTTGTCGGGCCCGGACGGTGAGTCGATTTAACCTCTTCCCCTCCATGGGGCGGGTGGGCGATCCGACACCCACGGTTCCGGGGCATCGGCAACGGGCTGGGGCTTCAAGCCCATCAACCACGGTTGCGAATCGTCCTGCCGGCCACAATTATAGAGAAATGAAGGATTTGAGCAAGGATTCTGTGCGGCGCCTCACCGTCGGCGACGCCGGAGCGGGGCAGCGGGTCGATAACTTCCTCCTGCGCCACCTGAAGGGCGTGCCAAAGAGCCACGTGTACCGAATCCTTAGGCGCGGCGAGGTGCGGCTTAACAGCGGTCGGGTGAAACCCGATGCCAAGCTCGCCGCCGGTGACGTGCTGCGCATTCCGCCCTTGCGGATCGCGACTCCGGACACCGAACAGCCGCGCCCTGCTCAAGGCAGCCGACTATCGAGGCTGCGCATTCTCTACGAAGACGACTCGCTGCTCGCGGTCGACAAGCCCGCCGGGTTGGCCGTCCACGGGGGAAGCGGTGTGAGCCTGGGGCTCATCGAGCAGTTGCGCGCGTCGCGACCCGAGTCGTTTCTGGAGCTCGTGCACAGGCTCGATCGCGAGACCTCGGGCATCCTGCTCGTCGCGAAGCAGCGCACGGCGCTGATCCGGCTGCATGCCGCCCTGCGCGAGGGAGGTGTCGACAAGCGCTATATCGTACTCGTGCGCGGCAGGTGGCGCGACGAGACGCGAAGAGTGGACCTGCCACTGCATAAGTTCCTGACCGGCGAGGGAGAGCGTCGAGTGCGCGTGGAGCGAGAAGCGGGAAAGGCGGCCACGACAGTGTTTCGTCGGCAGCGGGTATGGCATGGAGAGCCGGCGTTGAGCCTCCTCGAGGCGCAGCTGCGAACAGGACGCACCCATCAGATCCGGGTGCACCTGACACACTTGGGCTTCCCGCTCGCAGGCGACGACAAGTATGGCGACTTCGACTGGAACCGAAGGCTCGCCAAGCGCGGCCTCAAGCGGATGTTCCTGCACGCGTGGCGGCTGGCGCTTCCGCATCCGGTGGAGGCTCGGCAGCTCGCGCTGGAATCACCGTTGCCGCGCGAGCTTTCTGCCTTTTTGGCGCAGCTCGAAGACGCGGAGCGTCGAGATGGCTGAGCCGCGGCGGTTTCGGCTTCTCGTCTTCGACTGGGACGGCACACTCGCCGATTCCACCGCGATCATTGCCGGCGCGATCCAGCAGGCATGCGCGGATCTTCGGCTCCCCGTCCCGGACGCTGCTGCCGCGCGCTTCGTCATCGGTTTGGGTCTCGCCGACGCGATGAGGCACGTCGCGCCCAGCCTGCCGGCCTCCGACCATGCTGTGCTTTCCGAGCGCTACCGGCGGCACTATCTCGCGCGAGACCCGGAAATCCCCCTCTTCGCAGGCGCGAGAGAAATGCTCGACGAGCTCGATGGCCGCGGTTTTCTTCTGGCCATTGCCACAGGGAAGAGCAGGGCGGGCCTTGCCCGCGCCCTCGCGCAGCAGGGCCTCGAGCAACGTTTTGTCGCGTCGCGCTGCGCCGACGAGAGCTTCCCGAAGCCGCATCCCGACATGCTCCTTTCCCTCATGGAGCGCTGCGGAGTCTCCGCGCGAGAGACCCTGATGATCGGCGATACATCGCACGACTTGGAACTCGCCCGCAACGCCGGCACGAGCGCAGTGGCCGTGAGCTATGGCGCGCATCCGGCGGAGGGCCTCGCCGGCTACTCTCCGCTGGCAACCGTGTCTTCGGTGGCGGAGTTGCGGTCATGGCTCGCAGCGAACGCCTGATCTGCGCCAGCGACTCGCTCGTGGAGGGCGGGCTGGGTGTTCGCTTCGAAGTGCAGCGAAGTGGTGGACCGATGCCCGCATTTGTCGTTCGGTTCCGCGGAATCGTCCGAGCGTACATCAACGAGTGTCAGCACCAGGCGACCGAGCTCGACTGGAATCCCGGCGATTTCTTTGATTCCGACGGGCTATACTTGGTTTGTGCCACGCACGGCGCGTGTTACGACCCGGCGAACGGCGCTTGCATCGACGGACCTTGTGCCGGCGCACGCCTCGCCGCAGTCGAGGTCCACGAGCGCGATGGTGCGGTCTACTGTGCGGAGGAATGAGGCATGGGAGAAGAAAACTGGGAACGGCGCCTCATCGAGCAGCTCGCGAGTGAAGGTCTGCGCGAACAGCGCCGGGCCAGACGGTGGAGCATATTCTTCAGGCTGCTCACCCTCGCAATCGTGCTTATCGGCTTGTTCGCTGCTCTGGGCCTGTTCAGCCAGCGGGAAGTCTCCTGCCTCGACAGGTGCACGGCTCTGGTCGAGCTGCGCGGCGAACTCGACGCCGAAGCGCCCGCGAGCGCAGAGAACGTCATCGAGGGGTTGCAAGCTGCATTCAAGAACAAGGGCACGCAAGGTGTCGTTCTGCGTATCAATAGCCCAGGTGGCAGCGCCGTTCAGGCAGGGGAAATCAACGACGAGATCCGCCGCCTGCGCGGCAAGTATCCCGACACGCCGATCTACGCGGTCGTCGAGGAGATCTGCGCGTCGGGCGCGTACTATGTGGCCGTCGCAACGGACAAGATCTACGTCGACAAAGCGAGCCTGGTCGGTTCGATCGGCGTGATCATGGACAGCTTTGGGTTCGTCGGGGCAATGGAAAAGCTTGGCGTCGAGCGGCGAGCGCTTACCGCTGGCGACAACAAGGACTTCCTTGATCCCTTCCTGCCCATGACGCAGGAGCAGAAGGACTATGCGTTGAAGATACTGGCGGAGATCCACCAGCAGTTCATCGCCGCCGTGAAGGCTGGCAGAGGCTCACGGCTCAAGGAGTCGCCAGAGCTCTTCTCCGGCCTGGTCTGGAACGGGGCAAGAAGCATCGATCTGGGCCTCGCGGACGCTCTCGGAAGCGTGGGCTACGTTGCACGCGACGTGATCAAGGCCGAAGACGTCGTCGATTTCACTGTGCAGGAGAGCCTGACCGACCGCCTAAGCCGCAGGTTCGGCGCCGCGTTCGGAAGGAGTCTCGTCAGCGCGATTCAGCGCGGCACGCGCTGGCATTGATGGTCCCTTGGCGGCCAAAAGAGATACGTGCTTTCAGCGGGTGATTAGCCCTCGTGAAACCGCGATGGCGACCGCTTCGTGGCGATTGGCGGCGCCGAGTTTGCTGAGGATGTTGCAGAAGTGGAAGTTCACGGTGCGTTCGGCCACGCCAAGCCTCGCTGCGATATCCAGGCTTGTTTGCCCGTGCGCGGCTAGGGCCAGGCATTGGATCTCTCTCGTGCTCAATCTCTGCCCCTGCTGCAGCGGCGGGGCATTGGAGTCAACAAAATGGGCCATGAAGAGTTCATGAAAGTGTGACGCGAAAAGCACGATATCTCCCAGCCTTGCATCGATTTGCGACCGTCTGGCGGGGTCGATTTCCCGTTGCGGCGAATTGAGTGCGACCAGAACGAGCGGGTGAAGCGGGTCGCGCAGTGGCACGACGACCCCGCTGCCTACCCCGTATTCCGCGGCATGATCCAAGAACGCTGTGACGGATGCATTCGCGCTCGGACAATGCCGATCCCAGACGAAGGGCGTTACCTGTTGCCAGCAATGCGTTAGGCGGGGGTCAATCTCTATGTATGCGTTCTCGTCGTATATAGCGACCCACTCGCGGGGCAAAGTCGTCCAAACATAGGATCTGCTTTCGCGATTGGGCTGCGGCGACGTTGACATCCCGTACATGAAGCTCGCGAAGCCGAGCGCCGAAACAATCGCCTGGACACCCCTCTTCAGATCAACGCCCGACGCGTTCAGTAACTCGGTCGCAAGGAGCGGCAACGATCGATCCGGAGGAATGCGCGGTTTTCCCGGAGTTATCTCTCTTAGCACGACAACGCCTTCATTAGGGCGAGTTGCACAAAGCATACTCCTCGGCTGCCAGCGCAAGTAGCAAGCGGCCAGGCAAATCCTCGAAGCTAGTCCAGTGCAGACCTGGTGTAGGCTTCAATCGTGCGCCCGCGGCGCGCTCTCCAGACCCTCCACACGGTCACCCGGTCCA
This sequence comes from Casimicrobiaceae bacterium, assembly GCA_036380055.1. Taxonomy (GTDB): domain Bacteria; phylum Pseudomonadota; class Gammaproteobacteria; order Burkholderiales; family Casimicrobiaceae; genus PALSA-1003. Next base: position 33,485 of record DASVFM010000217.1, on the reverse strand, counting down.
ATATCGTGCGCGGCAAACCAGCCCTTCTTCATCTCGAGGGCATAGAGAGCCAAGCCGCGTGACCGATGACCATCCTCGGTTTGCGGTGCCATGTTCTCGATATTGAGGATGCGCCCATCAGTGCCGATGAAGGCGATCGAGAGCGGTACATAGGTGTTCTTCATCCAGAAGACGAGCGCCTGCGGAGTTTCGAACACAAACAACATGCCGCTGTCCGGCCTCAGGCTGAAACGATGCATCAAGCCGGTCGTGCGACTCGCTTCGGTCGTCGCGACTTCCGCGCGGATCGCCTGGCCCTTGATTTTCAGTTCGACGGTGGGCAAATCTGCGGCATTCGGCGTCCCGGCGGCGACGAGGTTCAAGGGAAGCATCGAGATGGCTATCACCAACGCCCTGCTGAGCCTTGGCTGGACGGCGCGAGAGAGGTCGAGGGTCATCGGCAGGGCTCAGAGCTCATACTGATCCGCATTGCTGCGCAGCGCCGCCTCGATTGCCACGCGATCGAACTGCGGGGCGAAGAGGCTGATGAATTCGTAGACGAAGCCTCGTGCATAGACACCGCGGCGCAATGCTAGCCGCGTCGTGCTCGGCGCGAACAAATGCGACGCGTCGATCCGCTCGAACTGCTGATCGCGCGCCGAGTCGTAGGCCATTTGAGCCACGATGCCGACCCCAAACCCGAGCTCGACATAAGTCTTGATCACGTCGGAATCGAGCGCCGTGAGTACAACGTTGGGCGCGAGGCCCTTGGCGGTGAATGCGGCGTTGATTTGTGACCGACCGGTGAAGCTGAAATCATAGGTGACGATCGGATAGCGGGCGAGCGCCTCGAGGGTCAGGGGTTTCCCGTTGGCCAGGGGATGTCCCTTGGGGGCGAGCACGCAGCGATTCCAGGTATAACAAGGCAAGGTGACGAGCTCCGGATAATCGGCCAGGGCTTCCGTGGCGATGCCGACGTCGACCTCAGCGCGAGCGGTCTGCTCGGCCACCTGGACCGGGTTGCCCTGGTGCAGGAGCAACTTCACTTTCGGGTAGCGCTCGACGAAACGCTTCAGCACCGGCGGAAGCACGTAGCGCGCCTGCGTGTGCGTGGTGGCGATCGCAAGCGTGCCGCTGTCTTCTGCCTTGAATTCGGCACCGACCCGCTTCAGATTGTTCAACTCCTGAAGCGCACGACGAGCAGTGGCGACAACGACTTCACCCCCGGCGGTGAGCGCGCTGAGCCGCTTGCCCTGGCGCACGAAAACGGGAACACCGAGCTCCTCTTCGAGCTGCCGGATCTGCTTGCTGATTCCCGGCTGAGACGTAAAGAGAGCTTCCGCCGCTGCCGATACGTTCAAGCCGTGATCAACGACGGCGCAGAGATAGCGGATCTGCTGCAGGTTCACCGGCGGACGGAATATAACTGTGCGTTACAATCGCTTGAGATTATATAGCGCCTGTTACTGATCGTGGCCCCGCTTTGTCATGGCCCAATACTTCTCCGTTCACCCGATCAATCCCCAGAGCCGCCTGATGCGCCGGGCGGCGGCGATCGTGCGTGACGGCGGGGTCATCGCTTATCCGACCGATTCGAGCTACGCCCTTGGTTGCCGCGTGGGCGACCTCGAGGCAGCGGCGCGGATTCGCGCGCTGCGACAGGTCGATGTCCGGCACCACCTGACGCTGGTCTGCAGCGATCTCGCGGAAGTCGGGCGCTATGCTCAGCTCGACAACTGGCAATTCCGCATCCTGAAACAGGGCGTGCCCGGCAGCTATACGTTTCTCCTGCCGGCGACGCGAGAGGTGCCGCGCCGGCTCCAGCATCCGCGCCGCAGCACGATAGGCGTTCGCGTTCCCGATCACGCGGTCGTCCAAGCTTTGCTCGCAGAGCTCGGCGAGCCATTGGTATCGTCGACGCTGATTCCACCCGGTGCCGTGCAGCCGCTCAATGACCCGGCAGAGATCCGTGCCCGCTACGAGCACGCGCTCGATCTCATCATCGACAGCGGCGCATGTCATCTCGAAGCGACGACCGTTATAGACCTTGCGGCGGAGCCGCCAGCGATCGTTCGTCAGGGGCGCGGCGACGTTTCGCGCCTCGGCCTCACGGCTGCGCCCTCGTGAAGTGACGTGGCGCCGATGGCGAGCGGGGCGCGGCCGCAACTGGTAAAATGGCGTCTGATGGATTTTTCGCTCGTGACCATCGTGCTCTGGGCGGTGCCGGTGGTCTTTGCGATCACGTTGCACGAGGCGGCTCATGGTTATGTCGCCCGGCAGTTCGGGGACCAGACCGCCTACATGCTCGGTCGGGTCACGCTTAACCCGCTCAAGCACATCGACCCGATCGGCACGATCGCGGTACCGGGATTCCTGATCGCGGTCTCGAAGCTGACGGGAGCGCCGTTATTCATATTCGGCTGGGCGAAGCCCGTGCCGATCAACTTCGGGAATCTGCGCAACCCGAAGCGGGACATGCTGTGGGTCGCTGGGGCCGGGCCCTTTGCGAACTTCGTGATGGCGGTTGCCTGGGCCTATCTGCTCAGAGTAGTGGCGGCACCGGGTGGAGCGATGGCGAGCGATGGACTCGCCCTGATGGCCGATGCTGGGATTGACGTCAATCTGATGCTCATGGCGCTGAACTTGTTGCCGATACTGCCGCTGGATGGTGGACGGGTTGCGATGAGCCTGCTGCCGCAGAATCTGGCGGCTGGGTATGCGCGCACGGAGCGCTATGGATTTTTTGTGGTGATTCTGCTGCTCGCGACGGGCATTCTCAACTACTTGATTCTGCCGCTGTACCTGGCGGGCAAGTATGCGATCTATGCGCTCTTCGGGCTCGCCTAGAACGCCAAGAACAAGGCACTGCCGCTCGGACGCTTTGAACAAGAATGTTTCCTGACCGCGTACTGTCGGGGATGCGACCCACGGGCCGCATGCATCTCGGCCACTATCACGGGGCGCTCAAGAACTGGGTGCACCTTCAGGAAGAACACGAGTGCTTGTACTTCGCAGCGGACTGGCACGCGCTCACCACGCATTACGATGCGCCCGAGACGATTGCGGAGAGCGTCTGGGAGATGTTCGTCGACTGGCTCGCCGTGGGGATCAATCCGGCGCGCGCCACGATCTTCATCCAATCGCGGGTGCCGGAGCATGCTGAGCTCGCGTTGCTTCTAGGTATGATCGCACCGGTCGGCTGGTTGGAGCGCGTGCCGACGTATAAGGACCAGCAGGAAAAGCTCGCGGATCGCGATCTGTCCACCTATGGTTTTCTCGGCTATCCGGTGATGCAGGGTGCGGATATCCTCGTCTACCGGGCGAATCTCGTGCCCGTGGGAGAAGATCAGGTTTCGCACCTCGAGCTGATTCGCGAGCTCGCGCGGCGCTTCAACCATCTTTACGGGCGCGAGCCCGGATTCGAGGACAACGCCAAGGCAGCGGTCAAGAAGCTCGGCTCGAAGCGGGCCAAGCGCTACGAGCAGCTTCGCACGGCGTTCCAGGAACAGGGTGACGAAGCGGCCCTGACGACGGCCCGCGAGCTCGTCGACGCGGCGCAGAATCTTGCGCTCGGCGACCGGGAGCGGCTCTTCGGGTACCTCGAGGGCTCCCGGCGGGTGATCCTCCCGGAGCCGAAGCCGCTGCTGACCGCCACGCCCAGGGTACCGGGGCTCGACGGTCAGAAGATGTCGAAGTCCTACGACAATGCGATCATGCTACGCGAGGAGCCGGCTGCGATCACCAAGAAAGTGCGCACGATGCAGACGGACCCGGCGCGCGTACATCGCTCTGATCCCGGCACGCCGGAAAAATGCCCGGTGTGGTCGCTGCATCAGATCTATTCGGACCAGGCGCGGCAGGCGTGGGTGCGCAAGGGGTGCACGACTGCGGGCATCGGCTGCCTCGAGTGCAAACAGCCGCTGATCGAGGCGATCATCGCCGAGCAGGAGCCGATCAAGGAGCGGGCGCAGAAATATCTCGATGACCCATCGCTGGTGCGAGCCATCGTCGCCGACGGCTGCGAGCGCGCCCGCAAGCTCGCCGAGGAGACGATGAAGGACGTGCGCGAGGCGATGGGGCTCGCCTATACATGACCAGCGAGCATGCGGCGATCGTGGATCTGGCGCAGGCGGCCGGCGCGCCGGTCGCTCGCATCTATGGCGAGCCTCTGCTCGAACTGCCCCAGGACCTGTATATCCCGCCCGAGGCCCTGGAGGTCTTCCTCGAGACTTTCGAGGGCCCGCTCGATCTGCTCCTCTACCTCATCCGCAAGCAGAACATCAACGTGCTCGACATCCCGATGGCGGAGCTGACGCGCCAATATCTCGGATACGTCGAGATGATGCGCCGCACCCAGCTCGAACTCGCTGCTGAATATCTCCTGATGGCCGCGGTGCTGATCGAGATCAAGTCGAGATTGCTGCTGCCGCGGCCGCCGGCGGCGGAAGGCGAGGAAGCCGAGGATCCGCGCGCCGAGCTCGTGCGGCGCCTGCTCGAATACGAACGCATGAAAGCGGCGGCGAAGGCGCTCGACGACCTGCCTCTCGCAGAGAGGGATTTCGCGCTGGTGCGGGTCTGGTTCGACCGCGTTGCGGCCGCACGCCTGCCGGACGTGGGCCCGCTCGACCTGCAGGCCGCGTGGGCGGTATTGCTGGCGCGCGCTCGGGCGAACCGTCATCATCTCGTGACGCGGGAGCAATTGTCAGTGCGCAGCCAGATGAGCCGCCTGCTCAAGCTCCTGCAGCCGGGTCGGTTCTTTGAGTTCACGACCCTGTTCGAGGAGCAGGTTGATCTGCCGCATCTGGTGGTCACTTTTCTCGCCATCCTCGAGCTCGCTCGCGAGCGATTGCTCGATGTGACGCAAGCTGAGCCGTACGCGCCGATCTACGTCCAGCGCAAGGGCGATCCGGCGTTCGTGCTCGAAGCAGAAGCACAGAGTTGACATGGGCGAGCTCGACGAAATCAGGAACGTGCTCGAAGCCACCTTGCTCGTCGCCGGCGAACCCCTCGCGGCGTCGCAGCTTGCGAAACTCTTCGACCCGCCGCTCGAGCAGAACGTGGTGCGCAGCCTGCTCGAGGAGATTCGCAGCGCCTGGGCCGGGCGCAAGGTCGAGCTCACGCAAGTTGCCAGCGGCTGGCGGTTTCGTGCCAAGCCCGAGCTGCAGCCGTTCCTCGACCGACTGTCGCCGGAGAAGCCGCCACGCTACTCGCGCGCCGTGATGGAGACGCTGGCCATCATCGCCTATCAGCAGCCCGTCACGCGAGGCGATATCGAATCGATCCGCGGCGTGTCCGTCTCGACCTACGTCATCAAGGCGCTGGAGGATCGACAGTGGATCGAAATCGTCGGCCATCGCGAGACACCCGGCCGGCCCGCGCTCTACGCGACCACCAAGCAGTTCCTCGATGACTTGAACCTGTTGTCCGTCTCCGAGCTGCCGCCGCTAGCGCAGCTCGACACTTCCCACCTCCTGGAGTCACCCGATGCCCCAGCAAAGGCCGCCGAGGCACAACTCTCGCTCGCGAGCCCGATTCTCGGCACACCGGCATCCTGACGCCCCGTTCTCGCAGCATCCGCTGCGAGGGACCGAGGGCTCGATGCATCGCAAGCCGACGCGACGTTCCGCTGAACCGGTTTTCACCGAACCGCAGCGCTTGCACAAGGTGCTCGCGCAGTGCGGCTACGGCTCGCTGCGCGGGCTGGAAGAGCTGATCATCGCCGGACGGATCACCGTCAACCGCCAGCCTGCGGAGGTCGGCCAGAAAGTCGGTCCCAACGATCAGATCCGCATCAACGGCGAGCTGGTACGGCTGCGCTTCGCTCCGCCCCGCGCGCGGGTGCTGCTCTATCACAAGCCCGCAGGCGAAATCGTGAGCCGCTCGGACCCTGAGGCCAGGCCCACGGTATTCGATAAGCTGCCGCGAGTAGGCAGCGGGCGTTGGATCGCGGTGGGGCGGCTCGACTTTAATAGCGAGGGGCTGCTCCTGTTCACGACCTCGGGCGATCTCGCCAATCGTCTCATGCATCCGCGGAACCAGGTCGAGCGCGAATATTCGGTGCGCATAATTGGACGGCTGACGCCCGAGCAGGAGCGCTCGCTCCTCGAGGGGGTGCAGCTAGAGGACGGCCCGGCGCGCGTCGGCTCGATCGCCGACGGCGGCGGGGAGGAGGAGGGCGCGAACCACTGGTACAAGGTCGTGCTCTCGGAGGGGCGCAACCGCGAGGTACGGCGGCTGTTCGAGGCGCTCGGCCTGACGGTGAGCCGCCTGATCCGAACGCGCTACGGCGTCATCGCCATGCCGCCGCAGCTCAAGCGAGGCCAGGTTCAGGAGCTCGAGCGGGGTGACCTCGATCGGCTGCTGAGGGCCGCTGGAATGAATCCGGGTCCGGGCGGTCAGGGCGAGTCGAGGACCGATACGCGTGAGCCGCGGGACGGCCAGGCTTCATTCGACTCGCGGCGGGCCGACACGCAAGCCGGTGACGCGCGCCCGCCGGAAGCGAGCGGCGACGAGGCGAATGACGAAGCGCTCGACGATGTCGACGGCAATCGCTTGCCGCCGACACCTGCGCCGAGCGCAAACCAGGGACGGAAGCGCGGTCGGTCGGGGCGGCGAGGAGGACGCGGAAACCGCGGCCATCGCGGCGGTCCCCACGGGAACTGGCAGCCCTAGCGAGGTCGCCGCCCCTGCTTCGGGCGGCTAATCGAGGAAGATGTCGGGCAGCAGCGCCGCACCCGGCTTGACCGCGTACGGTGCGAAGTCGGTGACGCCTTCACGCGCCAGCACGTCCTCGTCGATGTAGAAATTTCCCGTCGCTTCGCGTGAGGGCTTGCCGAGAATGGCATGCGCGGCGTCGGCAAGGATCTCCGGCTTGCGGCAGTTCTCCAGGCGTCCCTGCATGCCGGGGATCATCGCGAGCGCTGCCGTCGCGATCACCGTGCGCGGCCAGAGTGCATTCACCGCGATCCCCGCGGTGCGGAATTCTTCCGCCATGCCGAGCACGCACATGCTCATGCCGTACTTGGCGATCGTGTACGCAACGTGATCCTTGAACCATTGCGGGCGCAGATTGAGCGGCGGCGAGAGCGTGAGGATGTGCGGGTTGCGCCCGGCGGCAGCGGCCTCCAACAGATGCGGCAGACACGCCTGCGAGCAAAGGAAGGTCCCGCGGACGTTGACGCCGAACATGAGATCGAAGCGCTTCATCGGCGTGCCGAGAGTCCCGGTGAGGCTGATGGCGCTCGCGTTGTTGACGAGGATGTCGATCCCTCCGAAGCGAGAAACGGTTTCGCCAACGGCATCCCGCACGGCCGCCTCGTCGCGGATGTCGACGGCGACGGCCAATGCCTTGCCGCCCGCTCGCTCGATCTCGGCTGCGGCGGTGTGAATCGTCCCGCTGAGCTTGGGGTGCGGGTCGACGGTCTTGGCGGCGATCACGACATTCGCACCGTCACGGGCGGCTCGCAGCGCGATGGCTAGCCCGATGCCGCGAGACGCTCCGCTGACGAACATGGTCTTGCCGGCGAGTGTATTCATTTCGTTCCTCCTCCAAAGGGTCCGGTGGGGCCGGCGTGCGGGCGGTCCTCAGGTTCGAGGGAGCTCTTGAATGGGCTCGCACCCTCGAGCTCCTCGACCGCTTGCGCGACCTCGGCACCTTCCTCGCGGGTGAAGCGGGCGATCGCCTGCGCGAAATCGGCATCGGCCACGGCGTGCGCCGACCGGGTCGTTACCGGCAGCAGCCCGCGGGCGAGTTTGTGCACGCCTTGCGCGCCTCCCTCGAACTGCGCAATGTGCCGCTCGATGCAGAACTCGATTGCCTGGTAGTAGCACGCCTCGAAGTGCAGCCCCGGGACGTACTCCGTGGTTCCCCAGTAACGCCCCCACAGCGTACGCGGCGCGTAGATGTCGAGCGCGGCGCACACCGGCGTGCCGCTCCGTTCACCAAGCACGAGCATGACGTTTGCAGGCAGCGCCGCGCCGATGCGCTCGAAGAACTCCTGCGACAGATACGGTGTCGAATGATGGAGGCGATAAGTCCGCGTGTAGCAGCGGTAGAAAAACGCCCAATGGCTGGACAGAATCTCCGCTCCGCAGAGGCGGCGAAAGGAAATGCCGGCCGTCGCGAGCTTGCGCCGCTCCTGCATGATCTTCTTGCGCTTCGAGTGGTTCATTGCCGACAGGAAATCTCGGAAGTCGCGGTAGCCCGGATTGCTCCAGTGAAATTGCAGGCTGGAGCGCAGGAGCATCCCGAGGCGTTCGCACACTGCCACCTCTTCGTCCTCGGGAAACAGGACGTGCAGGGACGAAGCGCGCGTCTGGCGCATGAGAGCGAGCGCCGTCTCGGCGAGCAGTCGGCGCGTGCTCGCGTCGGCAGCCATGAGGCGAGGTCCGGTGGCCGGCGTGAAAGGCACCGCGGACACGAGCTTCGGGTAGTACCGACGGCCGTGCCGGCGATACGCGTCGGCCCACGACCAGTCGAAGACGTACTCGCCGTAGGAATGGGACTTGAGATATAGCGGCATCGCTCCGCAGAGCTCAGCATCACTCCATGCCGTCAGGTATTGCGGCAACCAGCCCGTTTCCGGCGCAGCGCAGCCGGTTTCGTGCAAGGCGTGCAGAAACGCATGCGAGAGCAGGGGCCGGTCACCGGCCAGGCGATCCCAGGCGGACGGCTCGATCGCTGAGAGCGATTCGATAATGCGGACGGACGGGGGAGGCATGCGCAGTGCGTTGACGCCCCGATTGTCTCGTCTCCGCGTGCCACCTGCAAGGCATGCGCCGCGCGCGTGCTAAGATGCAGCGATGCGCGTTGCGATCGCCCAGCTGAATCAGGTGGTCGGCGACTTGTCTGGCAACGCGGCCCGCATACTGGACGCGGCAGCCGGCGGCGTACGTGGCGGAGCGGATCTCGTGATCACGCCCGAGCTTTCGCTCTGCGGCTATCCGCCCGAAGATCTGCTGTTGCGACCCGCCTTTCTCGCCGCCTGCGCCGAGCAACTGCAGCGGCTTGCCCGCGCGGTGACGCGCACGACGATCCTCGTCGGCTTCCCGGAGAAAGCTGAGAGTGCCTGCTACAACGCGACCGCAGTTGTGCGCGGCGGCCGCATTGAAGCGGTCTATCGCAAGCGCGAGCTGCCGAACTACACGGTGTTCGACGAGGAACGCTACTTCCAGCCCGGGGGGGACCCTTGCGTGTTCGACGTCGCCGGCGTGCGTGTTGCAGTGGTGATCTGCGAGGACATCTGGTTTCCCGGTCCGGCGCGCGCTGCGCGCGACGCTGGCGCGCAGCTGATCGTCGTGCCCAATGGCTCGCCTTACCATACTCGGCAGCAGGCGCTTCGGCGCGAAGTCGTCGGTGCGCGGGTGCGCGAGACCGGTCTGCCGGTCGTATACGTGAATCGCGTGGGAGGACAGGACGAGCTAGTGTTCGATGGCGCCTCCTTTGTCATCGCTGCCGATGGTGCCCTAGCCCAACAGCTCCCCGCCTGGCAGGAAACGCTCGCGCTGGTCGAGTTCGATGGGGCGCGGCCGAAGAGCGTTCGTGGCGAGCTCGACCCGCGGCTCGAGCCTCAGGTCTACGCCGCGCTGACGATGGGCGTGCGCGACTATGTGGACAAGAATCACTTCCCCGGCGTCCTGCTCGGGCTGTCGGGAGGCATCGACTCGGCGCTGACTCTCGCAATCGCCGTCGACGCATTGGGGGCCGATCGCGTGCGCGCCTTGATGCTCCCGTCGCGTTTCAACGCAGCGATCAGTCTCGAGGATGCCCGAACGATGGCCGCCACGCTAGGCGTGCGTTACGACGAGATACCGATCGACGCGATCGCCGCCGCCTTCGGAGATGCGCTGACGCAGGAGTTCAGGGGGCTGGGCCCGGACGCGACCGAGGAGAACATCCAGGCGCGGATCCGCGGCACCCTGCTGATGGCGTTGTCCAACAAACGCGGCGCGATTGTGCTCACGACCGGCAACAAGTCGGAGATGGGAGTCGGCTATGCCACACTCTACGGCGACATGGCCGGTGGGTTCGGCGTGCTCAAGGACATCAGCAAGACCCTCGTCTATCGCCTGGCGCATTACCGTAACAGCCTGGGCCGGGTCATTCCCGAACGCGTGATCACGCGTGCGCCGTCGGCCGAGCTTCGCGCCGATCAGACCGACCAGGACAGCCTGCCGCCCTATGAGGCGCTCGATCCGATCCTCGAAGCCTACGTGGAAGAGGGCTTGAGCCCGGCCGAGATCGTGGCTCGCGGCCACGCGCCGGGCGAGGTGGCGAAGGTAGTGCAGCTGATCCGGCGCAACGAGTACAAGCGCCGCCAGGCGGCAGTCGGAATTCGCATCACGCCGCGCGGCTTCGGCAAGGACTGGCGCTATCCGATCACTTCCGCGTGGAAGGATTGAGACCGCTTGCGGTGCAGGACGCTGGCCCCGGTCACACCGCTGGTGTAACCTTCGCTAGCGCGCATGCGCGGCCACGGCTGGGGTTAGTGCATGAAGAAAGTCGAAGCGATCATCAAGCCTTTCAAGCTGGACGAAGTACGGGAGGCGCTGTCGGAGATAGGCGTCAGCGGGCTAACCGTGACCGAGGTCAAGGGTTTTGGACGCCAGAAGGGGCATACTGAACTCTATCGCGGCGCGGAGTACGTGGTGGACTTCTTGCCCAAGGTCAAGGTGGAGGTCATCCTCAGCGAATCGCTGGTCGAGCGGGCGATCGAGGCGATCGTCAAGGCAGCCCGCACCGGTAAGATCGGTGACGGAAAGATCTTCGTAACCGCGGTGGAACAGGTCGTGCGCATCCGGACCGGGGAGTCGGGCGAAGCGGCGGTGTAAGCGGTTGGAGCGCGCAACCAGGAACAGGAGAGCGCACGATGTCCATGCTGAAAGACTTCCGAGACTTCGCGGTTCGGGGAAATGTGATCGATCTCGCCGTCGCGGTCATCATCGGGGCTGCATTCGGTAAGATCGTCGATTCGCTGGTCAAGGACATCATCATGCCGATCATCGGCCGCCTATTCGGCGGCCTGGATTTCTCGAATTACTTCGTTCTGCTCGCGAGCCCGCCTGCGGGGTACAGCGGACCGATGACCTACGAAGCGCTCACCAAGGCCGGGGTGCCGCTGCTGGCCTACGGCAATTTCATCACCGTGGCGATCAACTTCGTCATCCTCGCTTTCGTGATCTTCTGGCTCGTGCGCCAGCTCGCGGCAGCGAAGCATCGGCTCGACCCGACGGCCGCCGCCCCTGCGCCACCGGCCGAGGACGTATTGCTGCTGCGAGAGATTCGCGACGCGCTCAAGCGGAAATAGCAACTGCCATAAGAGAAGAGCCATTCTTGCTACGCCCTGGGAGGATCCATGCGTCATGACAAACTGGTAGCGCTGACTACTGCGCTGGCGTTTTTCCCGCCCCTTGTTGCCGTTGCCGATGTCAACGTCGGGGTATCGTTGTCCGCGACCGGCCCCGCTGCATCGCTCGGAATCCCCGAGAAGAACACCTTGGAGATGCTGGGCAGCCCGACCCTAGCCGGGCAGAAGGTGAACTTCATCATTCTCGACGACAAGTCCGACACGACCGAGGCGGTGAAGAACATCCGCAAGCTCATCTCCGAGGACAAGGTCGACGTGGTCGTCGGATCCACCATTACGCCGAACTCGCTCGCAATGCGCGACGTGGCGGGAGAGAACGAAACGCCGATGATCTCCATGGCAGCCTCGGCGCAGATCGTCAACCCCGTCTACACCTGGACGAAGTGGATCTTCAAGACGCCGCAGAGCGATTCGCTGATGGCCGACGCGATCGCGGTGCACATGCGCGCGAACGGCGTAAACACGATCGGGTTCATCGGCTTCGCCGACGCCTATGGCGACAGCTGGCTCGCCGAGATCAAGCGTTCCGCACAGACCGCCGGGATCAAGATTGCGGCGGAGGAGAAGTACAACCGCAACGACCCCAGCGTCACCGGGCAGGTGCTCAAGTTGCTCGCGGCGAAGCCCGACGCAATCCTTATCGCGGGCTCGGGAACGCCTGCGGCGACGCCGCACAAGGAGCTCATTGCGCGCGGTTACAAGGGCAAGATCTATCAGACGCACGGCGTCGCCAACCCCGACTTTATGCGCGTGGTTGGGAAAGACGGCAACGGGGCGTTCTTCCCCGTCGGGCCGATGGCAGTGTATGAGCAGTTGCCGGACAGCAATCCGCTGAAGAAGTCCGGTGCGGACTACGTGGTGAAATACGAAGCGAAGTTCGGTCCCGGCAGCCGCACGACCTTCGGCGGTCATGCCTGGGATGCGTGGCTGCTGCTGCAACAGGCGATCCCCGAGGCGCTCAAGAAAGCGCAACCGGGAACCAAGGCGTTTCGGCTCGCTCTGCGCGACGCCCTCGAGAACGTCAAGGACCTTCCCGGCGCGCACGGCATGTTCAACATGAGCACCGGCGATCACAACGGCCTGGACAATCGTGCCCGGGTGATGGTGAGAATCGACAACGGGAAGTGGGTGCTGGTCAAATGACGCGCTGCTGATCGAAGGCCGGCTGCGAATCAATGCAGCCGGCCTTTTGTTATCCGCCTTCCCGATGGATCTTTCGATTGCAGTGCTGCTGGTGCAGGATGGCGTGACCAACGGCGCGATCTATGCACTGCTAGCATTGGCGCTGGTGCTCGTGTTCGCGGTCACGCGGGTGATCTTCATTCCTGCCGGAGAGCTGGTCACCTACGGCACGCTGACACTCGCCGCGCTGCAGCTGGGCCGGCCGCCCGGCACGATCGGGCTGCTCGCAGGCGTCGCGCTCGTCGCGGCTGTCATGGAGGTCGGAGCGGCGTGGCGCGACAACGCGTGGCCACGCCTTCCGCGCCGGCTTCTGTTGTATCTCGTGGCACCCCTCGCGGTGGCGGTGGTGGTTTATCTGGCGGCGCCACTGCAGCTCGCGCTGCCTTGGCAGATCGTGCTCGCCGTGGCGATCGTCACCGCGCTGGGGCCGCTGCTCTACCGCGTTGCCTATCAGCCACTTGCCGAGGCCTCTGTTCTGGTGCTGCTGATCGTCTCCGTGGCGGTGCACTTCGTCATGGTCGGTCTGGGGTTGTGGTTTTTCGGCGCCGAGGGCTCGCGCACGCCGGCGTTCACCGATGCTTCGTTTCAGGTGGGCGAGGTCAGCGTCAGCGGGCAGAGTCTGCTCGTGCTCCTTTTCTCCCTCGTCTCGATCGGCGCGCTGTATCTGTTCTTCGGCCGGACCCTGTACGGCAAGGCCCTGCGCGCCACGGCGCTCAACCGCGTAGGTGCGCGCCTGGTCGGCGTGAGCCCCGGCCTTGCCGGGAGCCTCACCTTCACGCTCGCTGCGCTGCTGTGCGCCTTCTCCGGCATCCTCATTGGGCCGCTCACCACCGTCTACTACGACTCGGGGTTCATCGTGAGCCTCAAGGGGTTCGTCGGCGCGATCATCGGCGGGCTGGCGAGCTATCCGCTGGCGGCGGCAGGGTCGCTCCTGGTTGGCTTGCTCGAATCCTTCTCATCGTTCTGGGCGAGCGCGTTCAAGGAAGTGATCGTGTTCACCCTGATCATTCCCGTGCTGTTGTGGCGGAGCCTGACCTCGCGCCACTACGAGGAGGAGGAGTGAGCGCTCTGACGCGGCTTGCTTCGCGTCGGGCCCTGCTCGTCGCCACGGTCATCGTGGCCGTGAGCGTCCCGCTGGCGGCGCCCCCGTTCTGGGTCACCCTTGGCAACTACGTGGGCTTGTACAGCATCGTCGCGTTGGGACTGGTGCTGCTTACCGGCGTAGCCGGCCAGACTTCCTTCGGCCAGGCTGCATTCGTCGGTCTGGGCGCCTATACCACGGCATACCTTACGACGCGGTACGGTACCTCGCCATGGCTGACCTTGCCGATCGGGCTCGCCATCACCTTGATCGTCGCGCTGTTGCTCGGCTTTATAACGCTGCGCATGCGCGGCCACTACCTGCCGCTGGCGACGATCGCCTGGGGCATCAGCCTGTATTTCACATTCGGCAACATCGATGCCATCGGCGGATACACCGGCCTCACCGGCATTCCGGCGCTGGCCCTGCCGGGCCTGGAGCTGAGGAGTGAGCGTGCGTTCTACGTCCTGATCTGGACGATCGCCTTTGCCGCCCTGTGGGCAACTGACAACCTGCTCGACTCGCGGCCCGGCCGCGCCATCCGCGCCTTGCGAGGGGAGCTCGAGATGGCGGAAGCCTTCGGCGTCAACGCGGCGCGACTCAAGATCATTGTCTTTGTCTATGCTGCGCTGCTGGCCTGCGTATCAGGATGGCTGTACGCGCACCTCCAGCGCTTCGTCAACCCGACCCCCTTCGGTATCAATCAGGGCATCGAATACCTGTTCATGGCGGTCGTCGGCGGCGCCGGCAGCGTGTGGGGCGCGGTCGTCGGAGCGACCGTGATAACGCTCCTCAGGCAATGGCTGCAGGACGTACTGCCGCAGATCCTCGGCCGCTCCGGCAACTTCGAAATCGTGGTGTTCGGCGTGCTGATGATTCTCGTGCTGCAGCGCGCGCGCGATGGTCTGTGGCCGTGGTTCGAACGCCTGCTGCCTGAGCGCGCCCCGCCTCCCGTGCCCGATGCGCCGGCGCTGCCCATGCGGGCCAAGGGGATGCGTGACGGCATGCTGCTCGAGGTCGAGGCCGTGTACAGGCGATTCGGCGGGCTGGTCGCGGTGAGCGGTCTCTCGTTTCAGGTTCGGCCCGGGGAGATCCTGGCGTTGATCGGTCCCAACGGCGCCGGCAAGACCACGATGTTCAACCTGATCAGTGGCGCACTTCCGCCCACCGGAGGCGAGTTGCGATTCTGCCGCCAATCGATCGCTGGCCAGCAGCCGTACGAAATCGCAAGGCTCGGGATCGCCCGCACGTTCCAGCACGTACGGCTCATCGCTGCGATGACAGTGCTGGACAACGTCGCCCTCGGCGCGTTCCTGCGCAGCGAGGCGGGCGTGCTGCGCGCCGCATTGCGGCTTGATCGCCGAGAGGAGGCGCGCGCGCGAGCGGAAGCGGCGCGACAACTCGCTCGCTGCGGGCTCGCTGCGCACAAGTTCGATGCGGCGGGCAGCCTGGCACTCGGCAAGCAGCGCATCGTGGAGATCGCCCGAGCGCTGGCGGCGGATCCGTTGCTGCTGCTCCTCGACGAGCCGGCGGCAGGGTTGCGCTACCTGGAGAAGCAGGAGCTCGCCGCGCTCCTGCGCAGCCTGCGCGAGGAGGGCGTGACCATCTTGCTGGTCGAGCACGACATCGACTTCGTGATGGGACTCTCTGACCGTGTCGTGGTCATGGACTTCGGCGAGAAGCTAGCGGAAGGATTGCCGGCGGAGATCCAGAGCAATCCTCGGGTGCTGGAGGCGTACCTGGGGGTCTAAGATGAGCGCGCTGCTCGAAGTCCGCGGTCTGCACGTCGCGTACGGCAAGGTGGAAGCCGTGCACGGCGTGTCGCTCGCCGTCGGAGCGGCCAGCATCGTGACGGTGATTGGCCCAAATGGCGCCGGGAAAACCACCCTGCTCGGGGCGATCATGGGACTCCTGCCTTCGCGTGGCGAAATCATGTACGAAGGCGGTTCGGTCAGCCGCCTTCCCATCGAGCAGCGCGTCGCGCAGGGACTCTGCCTGGTTCCGGAGCAACGCGAGCTTTTCGCGGCGATGTCGGTGGCCGACAACCTCGAGCTGGGGGCATTCCAGCGTCGCCGTGCCCGCGACGGCTCCGTCGCGCGCACGCGCGACCTGGTCTACGAGCGCTTTCCGCGCCTCGCCGAGCGACAGGCCCAGCTCGCCGGGACTCTCTCCGGTGGCGAGCGCCAGATGCTAGCGCTGGGACGGGCGCTGATGGCGCAGCCCAAGCTGCTCTTGCTCGACGAGCCGAGTCTCGGACTCGCGCCGCGGATCGTGCGAGAAATCTTCAGCATCATCGCCTCGCTACGGGCGAGCGGGGTCGCGATCCTGCTGGTCGAGCAGAATGCCCGCGCTGCCCTGCAGGTCGCCGATTACGGTTACGTGCTCGAAATGGGTGAAGTCGCGATTGAGGGCGCCAGCAGCGCACTTGCCCGCGATGAACGCGTCGCCGCGACTTATCTCGGGCAAGCCGCGCCAGCGGTCCAGCGGTAATGGCGGAAGGCGCAGTTGCCCTTTCGCGTATAATTCTTACTGCAAGATGCACTGATCCCCCGGTGAACGATCTCGCCGTTCCTACCGTCAAGCCCGCGCTGCTGGAGCAGGCGACCCGTCTCCTGCTTGAGCCGGCAGCCCTGGAGCTCCGCCAGCTCGCGCAGGTGCTCGCGGACATCCACGTGCACAATGTGGATTATGCTGACCTGTACTTCCAATATTCGCGCCTCGAGAGCTGGAGTCTCGAGGAAGGCATCGTTAAGTCGGGCTCGTTCTCGATCGACCGAGGCGTCGGCGTGCGGGCAGTGGCTGGCGAAAAGACCGCGTTCGCCTATTCCGACGACATCAGCCTGGATGCGCTCGCGCAGGCCGCGGCGGCCACCCGCGCGATTGGGCGACAGGGCGGCACGCAGGTCGCTGCACTCGAACGCCTCGGCGGCAGCCGCGCGCTTTACGCGGCGCAGGATCCGGTTGCAGTTCTCGCGGACGCCGACAAGGTGGCGCTGCTCGAGCGGCTCGAGCGCATCGCGCGACAGCGCGACCCACGCGTCACGCAGGTCATTGCATCGCTCGCCGGCGAGTACGAGGCCATCCTGATCGCTCGCAGCGACGGGCTGATCGCCGCGGACGTGCGACCGCTGGTTCGTCTCTCGCTCAACGTCATCGTCGAGGAAAACGGCCGGCGCGAGCAGGGGACCGCAGGCGGCGGCGGCCGCGTCGACTATCGGAGCTTCGACGAGGAGCGGCTGCATGAATACGCGGCGAGGGCAGTCGATCAAGCCCTGCTCAATCTACGCGCGCGTGAAGCTCCCGCCGGATCGATGATCGTCGTGCTTGGTCCCGGGTGGCCGGGCATCCTTCTGCACGAGGCGATCGGCCACGGGCTGGAAGGCGACTTCAATCGCAAAGGCACGTCGACATTCTCGGGGCGCATCGGCGAGCGCGTCGCCGCTGCAGGCGTCTCCGTCGTCGACGACGGGACGTTACCCGACCGGCGCGGCTCACTTAACGTCGATGACGAGGGCAACCCGACGCAGCGCACCGTGCTTATCGAGGACGGTATCCTGCGGGGCTACATGCAGGACAGCCTGAATGCGCGGCTCATGGGCGTTGCACCCACCGGGAACGGCCGGCGCGAGTCCTTTGCCCACGTGCCGATGCCGCGGATGACCAATACGGTGATGCTCAACGGGGACCGCGAGCCGGCGGAGATCATCGCCTCGGTTGACGATGGTCTGTACGCGGTGAATTTTGGCGGCGGGCAGGTCGACATCACGAACGGAAAATTCGTCTTCTCCGCCGCGGAAGCGTGGAAGATCGAAGGCGGCAAGCTCGCCTACCCGGTCAAGGGAGCGACGCTCATCGGCAACGGGCCGGACGTGCTGACGCGCGTGTCGATGATCGGCAACGACCTCGCGCTCGACCCGGGTGTCGGTACCTGCGGCAAAGAGGGACAAAGCGTGCCGGTCGGAGTCGGGCAGCCGACGCTGCGCATCGATGGCCTGACCGTAGGCGGAACAGCGTAGCTGCAACCCGCGATTCTCAGTAACGCTTCGGTATCGCGGGTGCTTGCGGCGGCACCCCCGGCAAGGCGAACGAAGCGTAACCGCCGGGTGCCACATAGCGGATGGCGAGCTTCCACTCGTCGCCGGCGCGGCGCCACACATCGACTACGAACACCTCGGTCTTCGTGCTCTTGAGGCGCTGCAGGAAGCTCACTACGGCCGCATTACCCAGGTCGTGGACGGCCATTTGCGTCGGCGGCACGAGATCGCTCGCCGATTGCATGGACTGCCGCAACCAGTCGGCGCGGGGAATAGCGCGTCCCGGCTCGGGGCCCGCGCGCAACTCGAAATCGTCGGTAAGAAGGTTGCCGGCGCCGGCTGCGTCTCGCGCGCTCAGCCGCTCGGCGAGACGGTTCTCCTGCTGGGTGAACAGCATCACCAACCGCGAAACCGTTGGGATGCGCGCGCCTTGCGGTTCCTGAGCTCCCGAGACGAAAGCCAGGGTACAGGAGGCCACGAGCCACATCGCGCGAACCGCGCGCCGTAGCATGGCTTTCACCGTGTTTGCGCTCGGCAGAGCGCGAGACCGGGCGCGCTTCAGCGGTGCCCTATGGATAGTTTTTCGCGCAATAGCCGCCAGACGCGTTGACCCAGTTCTGCTGGATCAGAAAGTGCTTCCCGCCCAGCGTCATGTTGTATTCGGCGCCGCTCGGCAACGTCGTCGTGGAGCCGAAGGTCCACGCGCACTTGTCTGCGTTTTCCATGCCCCTCTTGTCGAACCAGGCATTGAGATCGGGATCGGTGATCGCCTCCTCGAGCTCGTGTGAAAGAATGCTGGCCATCCCGTCGGCGCCGGCGTTGCCATTGGGACCGATCGTCTGCGCTTCACAGGCGCTGGGGCAGCGGTCCGGATTGCCCACGAAAGCATACTTGATGTCCATGTTGCCGACGCTTCCACGCGAATGCCAGCCACAATACTGGGTGCAGAATCCGGACGTCTCGTTCACGTCGGCCGATGTGAGCACGAAGTAGACGCCGTTCGAGTCCCCGGGCAGAGCACCTGAATTGATCGCGTGCTGCACAACCCGCTGAACTCCTGCGTCGGAGAGCGCCGCGCCCTGAGAATAGTTGTCGGCTGCCGAGCCGTTATAGTTCGCGAACCCGGTCACGTGGTTCTTCGAGCCATCGAAATACGTCGAATTGATGTTGAAGTAAGGCGAGCCTCCCATGGATTGCACGAGCGCAGGCAACAGTGTCTGAGCTAAATTGCCGGTCCAATTGCCGTACCAGATGAAATAAACATTGGGCGTCCCGAGCAGCAGCGGGCCACCGTGATAGCTGATCCCGTTCGTCGACGATGAGGCCTGGCCCCAGCCACCGCAGAAGAACCGGCATGCTCCGGCCGCAGAGGGCCGCTCTCCCCAGCCTTTTCCGGTCGGTACCAGTTCCTCGTCGTCGGGAGCTGGGCGCACTAACCCCGCGTTCACTGCCGTAGCGAGGCCCGCTATGAGCGCCGCGACGACCAGCCTGGCGAAACCGGGCCTGTACATGACTCCTCCTGGCTCGAGCCCCCCGCACGGGACTCCGAATGGGTGGCCGGTATGATGAAGGCAATCGCCGCGCTATGCAAATGTCATTAACCGGGCGGCGGGGGAGTCCGCCGGTAAGCGTCAGTGCAAGGGTCCGGTCGTTGCGCCAATAGCGAGCGCAGGCGCCGGAGAGGCGTGATGCACGACCAGCCGCCAACCCGAGGGCGTGCGCAGGAATACGTTGGTCGCGATGGCCGTCCCGCGCGGCTTCGGATCGTCACCCACGGTCACGTGCTCGATCGCGCTCTGCAGCGCGAGGCCGACGGTGTCGATGACCACGATGTCGGCGAGTTTGAACGATAGCTTCGTATCAGCGGCAAAGAGTTGCTCCCAACCTGCCCGGACGGCCTCGTACCCAACGAGCCGCGGCCCTCCCGGATGGATGCACACGATGTCTTCGTCCTCGGCCCAGGCGGCCATCATCGCGTCGATGTCGCGCAACTCGAAGGCCTGATAGAAGGCGAGCGCCGCGTCCTGCGGGGAGGTCAGGATCGTCGGTGTGCGGGCTCGGGGCATTCTCTGGGGCGCCTCATGCCGAGGCGTTGCGCGCCAGATCATACACAACGTCGGGCGTGAGTTCGCGCATGCACTTGAAATGACCGAGTGGGCACTCGCGCTTAAAGCAGGGGCTGCACGCAATGTCGATCTTGGCCACTTGCGCCAACGGTGACAGAGGCGGAGTGAATACGCTCGACGACGAGCCGAACAGCGCGATCAGCGGCCGGCCCACGGCCGCGCCGGCGTGCATGAGGCCGGAGTCGTTGCTGACGATGACGCTCGCGAGCGAGAGCAGATCGATCGCGCTTCCGAGGTCGGTTCGCCCCGAGAGGTCGCGAACGCCAGCGACGGCGGCGGCGATCGGGACCGCCGCGGGCTGATCGTTGGCGGAACCCAACAGCCACACGGCGTATCCCGCATCGAGCAGGCGGCGGCCGAGGGCGATGAAATGCTCGGTCGGCCAGCGTTTCGCCGGCCCGAACTCGGCACCCGGGCACAGGATGGCGATCGGTCTGCGAGTGGCCAGCCCGAGCTCGCGCATAACCGCATTCGCATTGGCCGAGTCAGGCACCAGCACAGGCGCGGGAGGCGTCGGGACAAGTCGCCCACGGGCCACCGCGAGCGATACGAAACGATCGACCAGCCGGGGAAGTGCCGCTCGATCCAGGCGACGAGCATCGGTCAGGAGCGGCCTGCGCGCCTCGCCTGCGAAACCGACGCGCTTGGGAATGCGCGCAAGCCACGGCACGATCGCCGACTTGAACGAGTTCGGAAGGATGAAGGCGCAGGTGTAGCCGACCGCCTTCAGCTCGCGCGCAAGCGCGCGTCTGCGCGTCAGGCCCAGCTCCCCGTGATCGAACGGACTCTCGATCATCCGCGCGATACCGCGCATCCGCGCATAAACCGGAGCGCACCAGGGCGGGGCCAGCACGTCGACGATCGGTTCCTCGAGCGGCTCGCGCAGCACGGCGACCAGCGGCTCGGAGAGGATCGCGTCTCCCACCCAGGAGGGGGCGACGATCAGTATGCGTTCGGCCATCGCTGCGAGAGGCTGGATCCGCCGCGAGCGATCCGCCCGCAGGCGCAGCTAGGTGGGTCTCTTGGGTACGTCGCCGCTCAGGCGATAGCGGGTTCCGCAATACGGGCACATGGCCTCGCCCTCAGCCTCGACGTCCAGGAAGACGCGCGGATGGCTCGACCATAGCGGCATGGCGGGATTCGGGCAGTGCAGCGGCAGATCCTTCGCGTTAACCTCAACAACTGACGGAGCGCGTCCCGCTGCCGCGCCGGCTTCATGCATCGTGCACGCGCTCCTGCGCAGCGACTCGCGACGCGCTGCGTGCCGTATCGCCGCCGGCAGGCGCGGTCACTGGACTAAGCCACGATCGGTATTTTGCGTTGCGCCCGTTGACTACGTCGAAGAACATGGCCTGCAGCTTCTGCGTGACGGGGCCGCGGCGCCCCGGCCCGATCGGGCGGTTGTCGAGCTCGCGGATCGGTGTGACTTCTGCCGCCGTGCCGGTGAAGAACGCCTCATCCGCAATGTAGAACTCGTCGCGCGTGATCCGTCTTTCGAGCACAGGGATGCCAAGTTCCGCCGCGAAGGTCATGATGGTGGCGCGGGTGATACCGTTAAGCGCCCCACCCGACAGATCCGGGGTGTGCAGCTTGCCGTCGCGAACGAGAAATACGTTCTCGCCCGATCCCTGGCAGACAAAGCCTTGCGGGTCGAGGAGCATCGCCTCCTCGTACCCGTCGTGGGTGGCTTCCTGGTTGGCCAGGATCGACACCGCGTAGTTGCATACGGCCTTGGCGTTGCACATCGTGATGTTCGGATGATGATGCGTGAACGATGACGTCTTCACGCGGATGCCCTTTTCGAGCCCCTCCGCGCCGAGGTATGCACCCCAGGGCCAGGCGGCGATGGCCACGCGGACCGGGTTAGACTTAGCCGCTACTCCCATCGCTTCGGAGCCGTAGAAGACGAGCGGCCGCAGGTAGCACGAGCCAAGGCCGTTCTTCTGCACGCACTCCTTCTGCGCGCTGTCGAGCTCGTCCTTGCCGTATGGAATCTTCATGGCGAAGATCTGCGCCGAGCGAAACAGCCGGTCCGTGTGGTCGCGCATGCGGAAGATCGCCGGCCCCGCATCCGTCTGATAGCAACGGACCCCCTCGAACACGCCGAGACCGTAGTGCAGCGTGTGGGTCAGCACGTGCGTGCTCGCGTCGCGCCAGGGAACGAACTTGCCGTCGTACCAGATGAAGCCGTCGCGGTCTGCCATCGACATGATGCCGCCCCTGCGGTGGAAAAGAGGAATTTTAACCGAAATCCGAGACTCGGCCGGCGACCGGCACGCCTCGCCATGCGCTGCCGAACACGTCCGTCCACAGGCGCTCCACGGCCGTGCGGCGCAGTGTTTGCGGTCGCGGGTCGACGCGCGCCATCGCGGCACCCTGCAGCCGCAGCTGATGCTGCAGCCTGCGGAACTCCCGGTAGGCGTCGGCTGCGGCAGTCGCCGTTTCCGCCGGCACCAATCCCAATTCCGCCGCGGTCGCGAGCAGCGCGATGTTCCCTGCGTTGCGCACCAGCTGCGGATGAGTGTGGCTGTGAGCCAGCACCAGATATTGCACAGCGAACTCGACGTCGACCATGCCGCCGGGATCGTGCTTGAGATCGAAGTCCGCACCTGGGTTCGGATGGCCGGCGTACATCCGCCGGCGCATCTCGACGATATCCTCACGCAGGCGAGCCGCGTCGCGGCGAAGGCGCAGTATCGATTCGCGCTCGGCCTCAAAGGCCGCACCTAGCGCCGCATCGCCGGCGACGAAGCGGGCTCGAGTCAGCGCCTGATGCTCCCATGTCCAGGCGCTCTCGCGCTCGTAGCGGCGAAACGCTGCCAGGCCGGACACGAGCAGCCCGCTCGCTCCGTCGGGGCGCAGACGCAGGTCGGTGTCGTAGAGTCTCCCGGCACCCGTAAGGCTCGTGAGCCAGGTGTTGACCCGCTGCGCCAGGCGCGCGTAACGCTCGGGTGCCGCCGGATCGGCGTCGTCGTACAGGAACACCAGGTCGAGGTCCGAGGCGTAGCCGAGCTCCTTCCCCCCGAGTTTCCCGTAGCCGACGATCGCAAACTTCGGCGGCGCATCCTGCTTGCCCCCGATGTGGCGCCAGCATTGCGCAAGCGTCGCCGCGAGTACGATGTCGGCGAGAGCGGACAAGTGGTCCGCGAGCCGCTCGACGCTCAACAAGCCGCTCAGGTCCTGGGCGAGCAGCCGAAAGACTTGCGCGTGCTGGAAGTGACGCAACGCATCCATTTGCTGTTCCGCGTCTTCCGGATGGCCGGCGAGCTGGTCGTGAAGCTCGCGGCGCCATGCGTTCCAGTCGGGCTCCTCCAGCAGAACGCGGCTGTCGAGCAATTCGTCGAGCAGAATGGGGTGGCGCAGCAAATAGTCTGCGGCCCACGCGCTTGCACCCATCAGCTGAGCGAGCCGCGGCAGCACGGGCGGGTGCTCGACGAGCAGGGCGAGATAGACGCTGCGACCGCTCACGGTCTCGAGCAGCGCGAAGAGACGCTCGAAGACCACCTGCGGGTCGCGATCCGCACCGGACGGCTCCTTGCTTGCGGCAACGCGGAGAAGCTGGGGAACCAGGGCGTCGAAGCGACGCCGCGAGCGTGATGGCAGCTGCAAGTAGCGCTGGCTTTGTCGCGCCCGCTCCAGCGTGGCGAGAACGCTGCGCGGGTTCGCGTACCCTGCGGCGGTGAGCGCAGAACACTGCACATCCTCTGCCTCCGGGTCGATCCAGACGGCGGCCAGTGCATCGGTCTCGCGAGAGGGCTCTTCGCCGAGTACGGCGGAGAAGTGGCCTTCGACCGAACCACGGTAGCGATCCAGCGCCGCGACAAACGATGCGGCGTCGGCGAAGCCGCACGCGCGCGCAAGCCTGCCCGTCTCCGGCCCTCGCGCCGGAAGATCGTGGGTCTGCGCGTCGTCGCGATACTGCAGGCGATGCTCCAGCCGGCGCAGGAAAACGTAAGCTTCGGTCAGCTCGATCGCAACCGTGCGCGGGAGGAGTCCCCTCGCGCCAAGGGCCGCGCAGGCGGGCAGCGTGCCGCGCACGCGCAGGGCAGGCTCGTGGCCGCCACGCACGAGCTGCAGCGCCTGCACGACGAACTCGATTTCGCGGATGCCGCCGGGGCCGAGCTTGATGTTGCGCTGGTAACCCTTGCGCCGGCCTTGCTCGCGGATCTGCCCGTGCACGTCGCGCAGCCCGGCGTAGGCGTCGTAATCGAGGTATTTCCTGAAGACGAAAGGAAGCACGAGCCGTTCGAGCTCCTCGTGGCAATCGCCGGTGAGCGCACGCGCCTTGAGCCAGGCATAGCGCTCCCAGGTCCGGCCTTGGGTCACGAGGTATTGCTCGAGAGCGGCGAGCGAGCAGGACAGCGGGCCGCTGTCCCCATACGGCCGCAAGCGCATGTCCACGCGGAATACGAAACCCTGCTCGCTCACCGCCGCAAGCGACGCGATCACGCGGCGGCCGAGCAGATCGAAAAATTCCTGGTTGGCGAGCTGCTTGGGCCCGGACGTCGAGCCCTCCTCGGGATATACGAAGACCAGATCCACATCCGAGGAGACGTTGAGCTCGGCTCCGCCGAGCTTTCCCATGCCGATGACGATGAGCCGCTGGGGACGGCCGGTCTGTGCACCGATCGGCTCGCCGTGGGCTTCCGCGAGCCAACGATGATGTGCGCTCACCGCCACGCCGATCGCAGCCTCGGCGAAGTGGGTCATCGCGCCGCAGACCTCGAGCAGATTCGCTCTGCCGGTGAGATCGCGCGCGAGCGTCTGCAGCACGACTTCCTGGCGCCGGTGCCGCAGCTCGGCGCTCAGGACTTCGGGCGTCGGAGCCAGTTCGAGCACGGCGAGGTCCCGGCCGCGCCCATCGCAGGGGTGCTCGAGCAGTTTCGGCAGCTCGGCCGCCAGCGCTGGCTGCGCCGCGATGAGTCGCGTGGCGTAGTGACTGAACTCGATCGCGTCGGAGAGGTCCATTGCCTCGTGCTGCGGGTCAGTGCTCATGGCACGCGCTAGAATAGCCTGAGCCTATCATGTCCTCGCTGCACGCTTCTTCGCCTCCGCTTTCTCCTGTTCGCGCACGTCTGCTCGGAATCCTTCTCCGAGGCGCGCTGCGCACGCTGCTCGCCCTGATCATCCTCTTCTGCGCCGCACTGCTGACGCTGCGCCATTTCGTGCTGCCCGATATCGACCGCTATCGCGAGCGAATCGTCGGCATGCTGCAGGCACAGATCGGGCAGCCGGTCGAGATCGGGCGCCTGCGCGCCGACTGGGACGGATGGAACCCGCGGCTGGATATCGACGAGCTGCGCGTACTCGACGGTGCAACCCACGCGGTCATTCTCGCGCTGCCGCGCTCCCACCTCACCGTGGCCTGGACGTCGCTGCTGTTCCTCGATCTGCGACTCAAGGAGCTGGACATCGAACGCCCGAGCTTGGCGCTCCGCCGTGACGCGCAGGGGATGCTGCATCTCGCAGGCCTGACGTTCGATCCGAGTCAGGAAGACTACGAGATGGCGCCCGGGAGCTGGCTCCTCCGCCAGCGGCGAATCCGCGTTCATGACGCAACCGTCATCTGGCAGGACGAGCAGCGCGATGCGCCGGAGCTCACGCTGGAGCACGTCGAGTTTCGCCTCGAGCACCTCTTTGGCCGTCATCGCTTCGGGCTGACCGGCGCTCCGCCCGCGCAGATATCGTCCCCGCTCGATGTGCGGGGCGAGCTCACCGGCGCTTCGCTCCCCGACTGGCATCACGCATCCGGGCGTTTGTATGCGCGCCTCGACTACGCGGACGTTGCCACGTGGCGGCAGTGGCTCTCGCTGCCGATGCCGATCGCGAGCGGCAAAGGAGCGCTGCGTCTGTGGTTGGATTTTTCCGGAGGCGAGCCACGCGAGCTGGTCGCCGACGTCGTGCTCGCCGACGTCCAGGCCCGGCTCGCGCCCGATTTGCCCGACCTCGTCCTCACGCGCCTCGACGGTCGAGTGGGTTGGCGCGGCAGCGCCGCGCAGAGCGAGTACTTCACGCGGCAGCTTTCGTTTGCGGGACCGGGGCAGGTTCAACTGGAGCCGGCGGACTTCGACCTTACGCTGCGCCGTGGGGCGAACGGCGAGACGACCGGCGGCCGGGTCGAATTCAATACTCTGCAGTTGCAGCCACTGACTCAGCTCGCGGCACAGCTGCCGCTGCCGCAAGCGTGGCGCGACCAGCTCGCTGGCTACGCGCCCCGCGGCAAGCTCGAGCAGATGCTCGTCGACTGGAACGGCGATATCGCGGTGCTGGACAAGTTCACCGCCAAAGGCCGCTTCGTCGACGTCGGATTTGCGGCGCGAGACACGCTGCCGGGGATCACCGGTCTGTCCGGCAGCTTCGAGGCGACGGAGCGCGGCGGCTCATTGAGCCTGCAGAGCCGCGTCGTTGCGCTCGCCATGCCGCGAGTCTTCGAGGAGCCTCTGGGGCTGGACAGTTTGCAGGGGCGTATCTCGTGGGCGCGCGAAGGAGCTGGTTACGCCCTGAAGATCGAGCAGCTTGCGTTTGCGGGTCCCCACGCCGCGGGCAGTGCGAGTGGGACGTATCGCACGGCTGCAGAGGGTCAGGGAACGATCGATCTCAGCGCACAGCTTTCCCGCGCCGACGTGGCACAGGTCTACCGCTACCTGCCCATCGCGCTGCCCGTCGCCGTGCGCGAATGGGTGCGTCGCAGCCTGCTCAGCGGGACCGCGACCGAAACGCGGCTCCGCCTGGCGGGCAATCTCGCGGAGTTCCCCTTCGCCAACGGGAAAGGTGGACAGTTCATCGTCACGACCAAAGCGCGAGGCGTGACCTTCGACTACGCCGAGCACTGGCCGGCATTCTCGGACGTCGAAGCCGAGTTTCGGATGGACGGTGCACGCATGAGCGTCGACGCGAGCGGCGGACGCCTGCTGGGCTTCGAACTGAAACAGGCGCGGGCGAGGATCGCGGATGTGCGCGCCGACGCTCCGCTGCTGCAGGTCGAGGCGGAGGGCGC
This sequence comes from Casimicrobiaceae bacterium, assembly GCA_036380055.1. Taxonomy (GTDB): domain Bacteria; phylum Pseudomonadota; class Gammaproteobacteria; order Burkholderiales; family Casimicrobiaceae; genus PALSA-1003. The sequence goes on along the minus strand of DASVFM010000217.1, from coordinate 6,720 downwards.
TGGGCCGACGGCAGACGTCTTGCGCTACATCGACGATAGCCCCATCCGCGCCTGGACTGGGAATATCACCACGGGGGCGCAGGCCACCGGGAATGGCACGCTGTCCCTCAAGCTCGAGCTGCCGCTTGGCAATCCGCACGCGACCAAGGCGGCGGGCGAATACACCTTCGCGGGCAACAGCTTCAGACTTGGGGAAGGCTTGCCTACCCTGGCCAAGCTTGCCGGGAAGCTGGCCTTCACGAACAACGACGTGCATGCGGAGCAGCTCACCGGCGAAATCGTGGGCGGGCCGGCACGCTTCAGCGTCGATACACGGGGCGATCAGGTGCGCATCGCCGGGCAGGGCGACGCGGATCTCGCGCATCTCCGGGTCGACTTTCCTGAATACGTCGCGATGAGGCGTCTATCGGGAACCAGCCCGTGGCAGGGGGAGATCATCGTGCGGCCGGAGCTCTCCACCTGGGTGCTCGAGTCAAACCTCAAGGGCGCGGCAATTGACCTTCCGGCGCCGATGGGCAAGACGCCCGGGGAGATGGTGCCGTTGCAGGTCGAGCGGCGCGCGAACGAGAGCGGTCGCGACAGCCTCGAGATCCGCTACGGCAGCATCGCACGCCTCACATTGCTGCGACGCTGGGAGCGCGGCCAGCTCTCGCTCGACCGCGGCCTGCTCGCCCTGGGCGGCGCGCAGGGCGAGCCCGATCGTCCCGGCCTGTGGGTCCGCGGCAACCTGGAGGCTCTGAACATCGACGGCTGGCTCGCCCTCAAGCAGGAGGCGGAAGCCGCTGCCATCAGCGAACCGCTTCAGGTTAACGGCATCGACCTCGGCGTTAACGCGCTGGATGTGTTCGGCCGGCGCCTCAACGACCTCCATGTCGCGGCCACTCGCTCACCCGCCGGCTGGCAGATGGACCTCCGCGGCCGCGAGCTCACGGGCAGCGCACGCTGGCAATCCGCTGCTCCGTCGCGACCGAATGGGGAGATCAGCGCGAGGCTACAGAGGTTGACAGCGCCCTCCGCGACACCCTCCGGGGCCGGACAGGCGGGCGAGCTGCCGTCGAACCGCACGGAATCATCGTCGGACGCGCTCAATGCGTGGCCAAGGATCGACATCATCGCCGACAGCTTCCTCGCGAAGAATCGCGACCTCGGGAAGCTCGAGTTGACTGCGCAGCCGCGAGGCAAGGACTGGCAGATCGAGCGCCTGCAGCTTGCCAACGACGACGGCAAGCTGACTGCCGAGGGCTGGTGGCGAGTGTCGGGCCCCAGAGAGCAGACCAAGCTCGACGCAACACTCGATATCACCGACGCCGGAAAATATCTGGCCCGGTTCGGGCTGCCCGGAGCGATTCGGGGCGCGGCGACAAAGGTGCAGGGAAGCGTTGCCTGGGACGGACCGCCGCAGGCGTTCGACTATCCGACGCTGTCCGGAAGCTTCCGGGTCGAGACGGGCCCAGGGCAGTTCCTCAAACTCGATCCCGGACCCGCGAAGCTGCTCGGTGTGCTCTCGTTGCAATCGTTGCGACGGAGGCTGTCCTTCGACTATCAGGATCTCTTCGGGGAGGGCTTCGCCTTCGATGAGATTACGGGCGATGTGCGCATCCAGGAAGGCGTGATGAGCAGCGACAACGTCCGCATCGACGGTCCCGCGGCAAGCGTGGATATCCGCGGAGAAACCAATCTTGCGCGCGAGACGCAGACGCTCAAGGTGCGCGTCCAGCCGAAGCTGTCGAGCAGCGTCTCCGTCGGTGCGGCAGCACTGTGGTTCGCCAATCCGATCATTGGCGCTGCGGTCGGCGCCGGAACGCTGCTCGCCCAGAAGATCTTCTCCGATCCGTTCGAGAAGATGTTCTCCAGCGATTACGTGATCGCCGGCACCTGGGCGGACCCCACCGTTGAGCGCGCCGCCGGGTCGACGAAGCGCGGTGAGGCGGCCGACGTCGAGCGAGCCAAGGTCAGATGAGTGCGAATTCCTTTCGGGTCGCCGCGGTGCAGACGGTGTCCGGCGGCGATGTTACGCAAAACTTGCGCGACATCGAGCCGCTCGTTCGCGAGGCGGTAGCGCAGGCCGCGCAGCTGGTCCTGCTGCCCGAGTATTTCGGCATCCTGGGAGCGCGCGCGAGCGACAAGGTGGCCGCGCGCGAGGCTGAGGGCGACGGTCCACAGCAGGCATTCCTCGAGCGAATGGCGCGCGAGCACTGGGTATGGATGATCGGCGGTACCGTTCCGATTGCCACGGCAGACCCTTCGCGCGTGCGCAGCGCCTCGCTCGTCTTCGCGCCTGGCGGCCACCGCGTGGCCCGCTACGACAAGATTCACCTGTTCGCCTTCAGCCAGGGCGAGGAGCACTACGACGAGGGCAAGACCATCGAGCCGGGAGATGCTCCGCTCGCGTTCGAGGCGCCTTGCGGGCGCGTCGCCCTGTCAGTTTGCTACGACCTGCGCTTCCCGGAGCTCTATCGCGGGCTTGGCGATCTCGCTTTGATCTTGGTGCCCTCGGCGTTCACGGCCGTCACCGGGGCCGCGCATTGGCACGTGCTGCTCAAGGCGCGGGCGATCGAGAACCAGTGCTACGTCCTCGCCGCCGCGCAGGGAGGCTTGCACCCGAATGGTCGCCGCACGTACGGGCACAGTGTCCTCATCGACCCGTGGGGCGTCGTCGTGAGCGAGAGGCCCGAAGGACCGGGAGTGATCATCGGGGAGATCGACCCCGCCCGCATCGCCCAAGTGCGACGTGAACTCCCCGCGCTAGAGCATCGTCGTCTTTAGCGAGCTTCGGTGAAGGCGAGCGATGAGCGGCGCAGCTCCAGCGCGGGGAGCAAACGCCGGCCGGTGCGTTCAGCGAGATGTAACGGCGGGCGACTTCAGCAGCACCAGCACGGCGCCAGCGCCGCCCCCGTGGTGTGGCGGCTCGCAATAGGCCAGGACCTCGTCGCGTTGGGTGAGCCAGCGGCGAATCGTGTTCTTCAGGACCGGTTCGCGGTTGGGCGAGCCCAGGCCCTTCCCATGGATCACGCGTACGCAACGCCAGCCGTTCCCCCGAGCACCGACGAGAAAATCTGCCAACGCATCTCGCGCCTCGCTCCGATTGAGCCGGTGCAGATCGATTTCACCTTGAATCGCCCAGTGGCCGCGTCGAAGCCGATCGAGGACATCGGACCCCAGTCCCTTGCGCACGAAGGTCTGCTCGGCTTCGACCTCCTGTCCGACCGCCCACTGAGCCGGCGAGGGGTCCACTCCGTACTTGCTTGCGGCAAGCGCCGCGGCCTCGTCGGCGAGCCGCTGCGCCGGCGTCGCGGGCGCCGCCGCGCGAGCGCGCGCAGCACGGTTGCGCGCGCCCAGCGGTTGCACGTCGGCGAACGTCTGGCGCAGGTCGATGTCCGTGCTCTCACGCGGGGTTCGTGTCGGCGCGGATGTCACGCTGCGCGCAGGGGCCGGCCCGCTCGTCGGCCTCGGCGCCTTGCGCGCTTTCTCCAGCAGGGATTTGAGCTCGGAGAGCTTGGCCATCGGCGCTTTCGCGTCCGGAGGCTGCTAGGCGGGGACCGCCTCGAGATACGCCTCGGCGTCGAGCGCAGCCATGCAGCCCGTCCCCGCGCTCGTGACCGCTTGGCGGTAGACGTGATCGGCGACATCGCCGGCAGCAAAGACGCCCGGAACACTGGTCGCCGTTGCATTGCCCTCGCTGCCTCCGACGACCTCGATGTAGCCGTTGTTCATCTTGAGCTGTCCCTCGAAGAGCCGCGTGTTCGGCGTATGGCCGATGGCGATGAATACGCCGTGCACGTCGAGGTCCCGCGTCGCGCCGTTGCCGACGTGCTTCACGCGCACGCCGGTCACGCCGCTCGCGTCGCCCTTCACTTCGTCGAGGACGTGGTCCCACAACACGCGGACGTTGCCGCCGTCGCGCGTCTTCGCCAGCAGCCGATCGACCAGGATCGCCTCGGCGCGAAATTTGTTCCGGCGATGCACGACGGTGACGTTGCGTGCGATGTTCGACAGGAACAGCGCCTCTTCAACGGCAGTGTTGCCTCCGCCCACCACCACGACGTCCTGGCCCTTGTAGAAGAAACCGTCGCACGTCGCGCAGGCCGACACGCCTCTCCCCATGTGCGCCTTCTCGGACGGCAGGCCGAGGTAGCGCGCCGACGCTCCGGTCGCGATGATCAGAGCGTCGCAAGTGTATTCGCCGGCATCCCCGACGAGACGAAACGGCTTCTCATCGAGCTTCGCGGTGTGAATCTGATCGAAGATGAGCTCCGTTTCGAAGCGCTCCGCGTGCTTCTGGAACCGGTCCATGAGCGTAGGACCTTGCACGCCTTCGGCATCAGCTGGCCAGTTGTCCACCTCCGTGGTCGTCATGAGCTGGCCGCCCTGCGCGAGCCCGGTGATGAGCACGGGGCGCAGGTTCGCGCGCGCAGCGTATACTGCCGCCGTGTATCCGGCGGGGCCGGAACCCAGGATCAGCAGGCGGGCGTGTTTGGGGGGCATGGTTGCCCTGGCGAGGGAAAAAACCGGTCGATTCTAACCGATGTGGGGGTCACTCCCGGCACGACCAAGCAGGCCCATTCCCACATCCGGCCGATATATAATGTGCTGCATGAGGTAGGCAGTGCAGTCCGGTGATTTTGCACACAAATAGAGCCATGACAAATCGGCGCGCCGAGACGCGTGCCAGCAGCCTCCCGCCGCGACTGGCTGCGCTGCTTCGGGAGTCCTGGTGGCTGCTGGCGGTCGCCCTGTTCGGCTACCTCGCACTGATCCTGGCCACTTACACCAGGAGCGACCCGGGCTGGTCGTTTTCAGGCAGCGCCGCGGCGATCGCCAACAAGGGGGGCGTAGTCGGCGCATGGCTCGCTGACTTGCTGCTCTATCTCTTTGGTGTATCTGCGTGGTGGTGGGTGTTCGGCGGCATTATCCTGCTCGTCGCCGAATATCGGCGCCTCAGTGCACATAACCAGGGAGACTTCGAGGCGCGCCATCATCCGTGGCTCGCGTTGCCGGGTTTCGGCTGCCTGCTGCTCGCAAGCTGTGCGCTAGAGGCGCTGCGCCTATACAGACTGCCCGTGAGCCTCCCGCAAGGCGGCGGCGGAGCCATCGGCCAGCTGCTGGGCCAGAGCCTCGCGCGGGCCCTCGGCTTCAACGGGGCGACGCTGCTCCTGATTGCGCTCTTCGCGATAGGGTGGTCGCTGCTCACCGGAATGTCCTGGCTTCGCCTCATGGAGCGACTCGGGGCTGCGATCGAAGGCGTCTTGGCAAAGCTGCGCGCCCGACGCGACCAGCGGCGGGACCGGCAGATCGGCGCCGCCGCACTCGAGCAGCGCGAGCATGCAGTAGAAGCCGTGCGCGAGAGCGAAGATTCTCGCGAGCCGGTGGTCGTCGTGGCGCAGGTGGCCGAGCTGCCGAAGTCCGAGCGCGTGGTGAAGGAGCGGCAGAAGCCGCTCTTTCACGAGCTTCCCGATTCGCCGCTGCCGCCGCTCGCCCTCCTCGAAGACGCGTCGTCCGCCCAGGAGCTGGTGAGCGCGGAGACCCTCGAGTTCACGTCGCGGCTGATCGAACGCAAGCTCGCCGACTTCGGCGTCGCGGTCAAGGTGCTCGCGGCGTACCCCGGTCCCGTGGTCACTCGCTTCGAGATCGAGCCCGCGGTCGGCGTCAAAGGCGCGCAGATCGTGAGCCTCATGAAGGATCTCGCACGAGCGCTTTCGGTGGTGAGCATCCGCGTCGTCGAAACGATTCCCGGCAAGTCCTGCATGGGGCTCGAGCTGCCGAATCCCCGCCGGCAGCTCGTGCGGCTGGTCGAGCTGCTGTCCTCCGCGGCCTACAACGACATGCCAAGCCCTCTCTCGCTGGCGCTTGGCAAGGACATTGCCGGCAAGGCGGTGATCGCGGACCTCGCGCGGATGCCGCACCTGCTCGTTGCGGGTACGACGGGGTCGGGCAAGTCCGTGGCGGTCAATGCCATGATCCTGTCGCTGATCTACAAGGCGGAGCCGCGCCAAGTGCGTCTCGTGCTCATCGACCCGAAGATGCTCGAGCTCTCGGTGTACGAAGGCATTCCGCATCTGCTCGCGCCCGTCGTCACCGACATGAAGCTCGCCGCCAACGCGCTCGGGTGGTGCCTCGGCGAGATGGAGCGACGCTACCGCTTGATTTCGACCCTCGGCGTGCGCAACTTGGCGAGCTACAACGGTCGGGTCGCCGAGGCGCGCAAGGCCGGCAAGCCGCTGACCAACCCTTTCTCCCTTACCCCGGACCACCCCGAGCCGATCGAGGAGCTGCCGTTGATCGTCGTCGTCATCGACGAGCTCGCCGACCTGATGATGGTGACGGGCAAGAAGATCGAGGAGCTGATCGCGCGCATCGCGCAGAAGGCGCGCGCAGCGGGCATCCATCTCGTTCTCGCCACGCAGCGTCCGTCGGTTGACGTGATCACGGGACTGATCAAGGCCAACATTCCCTGCCGCATCGCCTTTCAGGTGGCGAGCAAGGTCGACTCGCGCACCATACTCGATCAGATGGGCGCAGAGAACCTGCTTGGGCAGGGCGACATGCTCTACCTGCCGGCGGGTGTGGGCCACCCGCAGCGCGTGCACGGCGCGTTCGTCTCGGACGGCGAGGTGCATCGCGTCGTTGAGCATCTGAAGACGCAGGGCGGGCCACAATATCTCGAAGGTGTCCTCGAGGGCGGCGCGGACGCAGAGGGCGAGGATGGTGTGAGCCTCGACC
>DASVFM010000216.1:0-19687 GCA_036380055.1 Casimicrobiaceae bacterium | reverse complement strand
TGCTCGCTAAAGACTCCAATGCTGCGGACGCCGATTTCTTCAAAGAGCGTGCGCTACTGGCAGCACGAGCTGCGCTGCCCTGGGAGCATGCGCATGTCTCCGCGCTCTTTGCCCTGCTTGAAGACCCGTACGCCAACCTTGCGGCTACCGAGGCCTATATCGCTGCCAATCCCGGTGACCTGCTGGTCATCTCGCAACTTTGTGGTTATCTGATTTTCTATGGCGGTGCGCGCAAGCTTGAGCGCGTTCTCAATATCATGGAATCGGTCGATCCCAGTTTGCGTGATGATTGGGCATTGCTCGCGCGCTTGGGGTTCGCAGCCAGTGAGGCGGGTGATCAGAACCGTGGTCGTGCACTTGTCGAGCGAGCACTGCAACAACGCCCGCAGGCTCTCTACGTAATCCATAGCTATGCGCATGTGCTACACGACCAGGGTGAACCTGGAGAGTCATTGGAATTACTGGGCAACTGGCTAAGTGAGCACCGTCAGTCAGCGGAGGGCGGCGCCATGTATGGTCACGTGCAGTGGCACCTGGCACTGGCAGAGTGGCAGTTGGGGTTGACCGAGCAGGCATGGCAGCGCTATGAGCGTTACTGTGCACCCGAGACCACTCGCTGTGGTCCGGTGTTGACTCTGGCCGATTGCGGCGGGTTTTTGTTGCGCGAATACCTGCGCACAGGAGCTACGCGTCCAATTTCAGCCGCGGTTTCCGTCCTCTCCGAGCGCTTCAACTCCATGCTGTCGCATCCTTTTGTAGCGCTCCATCTTGCCGGAATTCAGGCATCGACGGGCGATATTGCTGCGCTTGAGCAAAGCAAGGCGGCTATCACGGCCAAGGAACCCAGCGACGAGGCTCGGCTCTCGTTCAGGCTGGTTGATGCTGTCAGTCAGTTTGCTAAAGGAAAGTACGCCGACGCAGCCGATGCATTGAAGCTGGTATCAGCAGATCAACGCGTTGGCGTCGGTGGAAGTCGTGTTGAGCGCATACTGATCGATCTGCTTGAAGCCAGATCAGTCGAGCTCGCTGCTTAGTTCATTCAATGATGGACCCACAGCAGATCATCGGCCGCTATGGTTTCGCGGCGACACACGATACACCGATCCCCTACCTAAAGCGGATCCGGGAGTACTACCAGGGGCTGGGCTATGGCGCACCCTACGAGTGGGCGCACTACGCCGAAGTACCGTTCCATCCTCTGAAGTCACGATTGGCCGAGTGCAGAATCGCACTTATCACCACGGCCGCGCCCTACCTACCGGGTCACGGCGATCAAGGCCCTGGCGCACCTTACAATGCGAGGGCGAAGTTCTACACCGTCTACTCGGGCGATACAGCGAAGGACCACGACCTCCGCATCTCGCATATCGCAATCGACCGCGAGCACACGACAGCCGAGGACCCGGCCGCCTACTTCCCGTTGAGTGCGCTGCGTCACAGCGCCGCGTCAGGCCGCATCGGCTCGGTGGCGCCGCGCTTCCATGGGGCCCCGACGAATCGCAGCCATCGCGTTACCCTCGAAGTCGATTGCCCGGAAATCGTCGACCGCTGCTTAGCTGACGGCGTCGATGCCGCGGTCCTGGTTCCCAATTGCCCTGTCTGTCACCAGACCGTCAGCCTGGCCGCGCGACTCCTGGAGGAAAACGGGATTGCCACTGTCGTCATGGGCTGCGCCAAGGATATCGTCGAATATGTGGGAGTACCTCGCTTTCTGTTCTCCGATTTCCCACTTGGCAACAGCGCAGGGCGACCGAAGGATCCCGAGTCACAAAGCTTCACCCTTAATCTGGCCCTGAGTGTTCTCGAATCCGCACCGGCTCCGCGGACGAGCGTGCAGTCGCCCTTGAGATGGAGCACCGACCCGACGTGGAAGCTGGACTACTGCAACATCGAACGTCTTACGCCCGAGGAAATCGCACGCAGGCGCGCCGAGTTCGACAAAGGGAAGACGGAGGCGAAGATTGCGCGGGGAGAGACCGGCCTTAGCTGCTCCGACGCTGAGGATCAAATTGCGTAGTGACCTGTAGAGTGGCCAACATAGTGCTGCACTCTACATCTGCTCCGGGGTGGCGTGGATGGTTCGGGTCGCTCTGCGACCTTCGCTGACCGGCCAGAAGCAGCCATTCGTTTGCCGCTACTGAATCACCTCATCGGCGCGCAGCAAGATCTGTGCGGAATGGCCACGCCGAGCGCTTTGGCGGTCCTGAGGTTGATGACCAACTCGAATTTCGTCGGCTGCTCGACGGGGAGATCAGACGGCATCGCGCCCTTGAGGAATGCGTCACTCGGCTGCCTCGGTGTCGAACTCCGACCCTTTAGGGACTGTCGATTTGGTGCCGGGGGAGGGACTCGAACCCTCACTCTGTTGCCAGAACTGGATTTTGAGTCCAGCGCGTCTACCAATTCCGCCATCCCGGCCTTCTCGCCATCGACGGAGACGTCGAGGCTAACGTCGAAGCGTTGCCCGCGCGCGGTGGAGGCGGCATTATCGCGGAAACGGCCGCCCGCTTCAAACGGGCCCGAGCAGCAATGTCCGAGCGCCCGGCGCTGCGTCTGTCCGATTTCGATTACGAGCTGCCCGCTGAGCTGATCGCGCAGCAGCCCGCGCCGGTTCGTTCGCAGAGCCGCCTGCTTCATGTCGACGGCGCGAAGCTTGCCGATCTCACTTTCGGCGCGCTGCCCGAGCTGCTCCACCCCGGCGATCTCCTCGTCGTCAACGACACGAAAGTCATCCGCTCGCGCCTTTACGGCCGGCGCGAAACCGGAGGCCGCGTCGAATTGCTGCTCGAACGGATCGTCGGGGCGGACGAAGCGTGGATGCAGCTTGCGGCTAGCCATCCACCGAAGCCCGGGGGGCGCATCCTGCTCGAAGGCGGCGGGAGCGCGTTGGTGCTCGAGCGCGACGGTCGCTTCTTCCGGCTTCGCTTCGCAGCGCCGCTTCCGCTGGAAGCCTACCTCGAGCGCCACGGCGATGTACCGCTGCCGCCGTACATCGCGCGCGCGGCCGACGCAACCGACGTCGAGCGCTACCAAACGATCTATGCGCGGCAGCACGGCGCGGTGGCCGCACCGACCGCCGGGCTGCACTTCGACGACGCGATCCTGCGACGGCTCGACGAGCGGGGCATCGCCGTCGCTGAGCTGACGCTGCATGTGGGCGCGGGAACCTTCCAGCCGGTCGACCACGAAGATCTCTCGCGCCACCGAATGCACAGCGAGCGCTACGAGATTTCGCCTCGGACCGCGGCTGCGATTGCCGCAACACGCGCCGCAGGTCGGGCGGTCGTCGCCGTCGGCACGACGACCTTGCGGGCGCTCGAGTCTGCGGCGGCGCCAGACGGTGTGCTCCCGGGTGCGCGAGAGACCGCCCTCTTCATCACGCCCGGCTTTCGCTTCCGGGTCGTCGACAGACTGCTCACCAACTTCCACCTTCCCCGATCGACGCTGCTCATGCTGGTGTCCGCGTTCGCCGGCCTCGCGACGATCCGGGCTGCCTATGCGCACGCGGTCAACGAGCGCTATCGGTTCTTCAGCTACGGCGACGCGATGCTGCTCGAGCAAGATGCCACGGCGCGAGCCCGCAGCGAGGGGCCTCCTCCACCGTCGCGAGAAGGCCCGCGTTGAGTTGTCGGCCCTTTGCGTCCGGCTCGGGTCGCCTCCACTCGCTCTCGCTCGCGGAGCCTCGCTCCGCCTCGCCGTCCGCCCCACTCGAGCGTGGGGATCGCGCGCGGCGAGTCGACGCTGGCGGCCGACGGGCAACGAAGAACTCTCGCGGCCGTGCAAGGAGGCCGCGACCGCGCGCGAGATCTAGCCAGGCGCGCTGCTACAATCGCTCGATGCAGTTCGAAGTTCTCGCACGTTGCGGCGAGGCCCGTTGCGGCAAGCTCACCCTCGCCCACGGCGTGGTCGAGACCCCCGTGTTCATGCCGGTGGGTACCTACGGCACGGTGAAAGCGATGGCGCCCAACGAGCTGGAGGAACTCGGTGCCCGGATCGTGCTCGGGAACACCTTCCATCTGTGGCTGCGTCCCGGGATGCAAGTGATTGCCGCTCACGCGGGGTTGCATCGCTTCATGGGATGGCATCGGCCGCTGCTTACCGATTCCGGCGGCTACCAGGTCTTCAGCCTCGGTCCGCTGCGCAAGGTGCGAGAGGAAGGCGTGAGTTTCGCCTCGCCCGTCGACGGCGAGCGGCTGCTCCTCACGCCGGAGCTCTCGATCGAGATCCAGCGCGCGCTGGATTCCGACGTGGTGATGGTGTTCGACGAATGCACCGCGTATCCGGCCTCGCGCGACGAAGCCGCCGAGTCCATGCGTCTGTCGCTGCGCTGGGCGGCTCGCTGCAAGCAGGCGCATGCGGGTAACGCGAACGCCCTGTTCGGGATCGTGCAGGGCGGGATGTTCGAAGACCTGCGCCAGGAGTCGCTCGACGCGCTGGGAGAGATCGGTTTCGACGGCTATGCCATCGGCGGGCTGTCGGTCGGAGAGCCCAAGGAAGAGATGCGGCGGGTTGAAGCCTATATCGCGCCGCGGCTGCCGGCGCAGCGCCCGCGCTACCTGATGGGCGTGGGCACCCCGGAGGACATTGTCGAGGCCGTGCAAAGCGGGATCGACATGTTCGACTGCGTGTTGCCAACGCGCAACGCGCGCAACGGCTGGCTCTTCACGCGCTACGGCGACGTCAAGATCCGCAACGCGCGGCACCGCGCGGACACGGGGCCGCTCGACGAGAGCTGCGATTGCTACACCTGCCGCAACTTCAGCCGCGCCTATCTGCACCACCTCCAGCGCAGCAACGAGATCCTCGGAGCCCGCCTGAACACTATCCACAACCTGCGCTACTACCTGACCCTGCTCGCCGGTCTGCGGGAGTCGATCGCGAACGCCACGCTCCCCCGCTACGTCGAGCGCTTCCGATCGGACCGCTCTCGCATGGTAGAATAAACGATTTTCCGCAAGTGACAGGGCCGCACGCCAGCCGCCGCAGCCCGTCGCCAGGAGGAACCACCCGTGTTCATCAGCCCCGCCTATGCGCAGGCTTCCGGCGCCATGCCCGGAGGCGATCTCCTCACGTTCCTGCCGATGATCGCCATCGTCGTCGTCTTCTACTTCCTGCTGATCCGTCCCCAGCAGAAGCGGGCCAAGGAGACCAAGTCGATGCTCGAGGCGCTGCAGAAGGGCGACGAGATCGTGACCGCGGGCGGCGTCGTGGGCAGGATCGCCAAGCTCACCGACGCCTACGCGACGGTGGAGATCGCGCCGAACGTCGAGGTCACCGTGCAGCGCAACGCCATATCGCTCGTCCTGCCCAAGGGTACGATCAAGACGCTGTAGCACGCCGGCTGTGAACCGCTATCCGCCCTGGAAGTACGCGCTAATCGCGATCGCGCTGATCGTCGCGGTCCTCTACACGCTGCCCAACTTCTTCGCCGAAGTTCCGGCGGTGCAGGTGTCGACGAGCAAGGCGGGAATCAAGATCGACACATCCACACTGCAAACGGTGGAGGACGCCCTCAAGGGCGCTAACATCCAGTACAGCGGCGAGTCGGTCGATGCGACCGGCGTCAAGGTTCGCTTCGCCGATCCCGATACGCAGCTGAAGGCTAAGGATGTGCTGCAGAAAACCCTTGGCGACAATTACATCGTTGCCTTGAACCTCTTCTCCAGTTCGCCGCGTTGGCTGGCGAGCATCGGCGCGCTGCCGATGTATCTCGGGCTCGACCTTCGCGGCGGAGTGCACTTCCTGCTCCAGGTCGACATGAAGGCCGCGCTCGACAAGGCCGCCGACCGGTACCTGACCGACATTCGCTCCCTCCTGCGGGAAAAGAAGGTCATCTACTCTGGCATCGCCCGCGAGGGCCACAACGTCGGCATTCGCTTCCGCGACACCTCCGAGCGCGCTCGCGCCTATCAGGAGATCGCGTCGGCGTTCCCCGACCTGCAGCTCGCCGAGGCCGAGGCCGGCAGCGAATACAAGCTCGTGGCGAGCCTCAAGCCCGAGGCCGAGAAGCGCATCCAGACCGGCGCGGTGCAGCAGAACATCACGATCCTGCGCAACCGGGTGAACGAGCTCGGTGTGGCCGAGCCCATCGTCCAGCAGCAAGGCTCCGATCGCGTCGTCGTGCAGCTTCCCGGCGTGCAGGACACCGCGCGCGCGAAGGACATCCTGGGACGCACCGCCACACTTGAGGTGCGCATGGTTGACGAGGATCCGTCGGCGCTGCAGCAGGCGCTGGCCGGACAGGTTCCGTTCGGCGACGACCTCCTGGTCGAGCGCAGCGGAGCGCCAGTCCTCGTCAAGCGCCAGGTCGTGCTCACGGGCGATCGCATCAACGACGCCCAGTCGGGCTTCGATCAGCGGACCGGCGAGCCCGCCGTGCACGTGAACCTCGACGGTACGGGCGCGCGCATCTTCAAGGAGCTCACGCGGGACAACGTCGGCAAGCGCATGGCGATCGTGCTGGTAGAGAAGGGCAAGGCCGAGGCCATCACGGCGCCGGTGATCCGGGAAGAGATCGGCGGCGGCCGCGTGCAGATCAGCGGCCGCATGTCCACGCGCGAGGCAAACGACATCTCGCTGCTGATGCGCGCCGGCGCGCTCGCGGCTCCGATGGAGATCGTCGAGGAACGCACCGTCGGCCCCTCGCTCGGCAAGGAGAACATCGACAAGGGCTTCGACTCGGTTCTTTACGGCTTCGTCGTCCTGGCGGTATTCATCTGCGCCTATTACCTCCTGATGGGCTTGATATCCACGATCTCGCTGGCCTTCAACCTGCTGCTGCTGGTGGCCATCCTGTCGATGCTGCAGGCGACGCTCACGCTGCCCGGCATCGCCGCGGTCGCGCTCACGCTAGGCATGGCGATCGATGCGAACGTGCTGATCAACGAACGCATCCGCGAGGAGCTGCGCTGGGGCGACACGCCGCACGCCGCCATCCAGGCAGGCTACGAGCGCGCCTGGAACACCATTCTCGACTCCAACGTGACGACCCTGATCGCCGGTCTGGCACTGCTCATTTTCGGCAGCGGACCGGTGCGCGGCTTCGCGGTGGTGCACTGCCTCGGCATCCTGACGTCGATGTTCTCGGCGGTGTTCGTCTCGCGCGGATTGGTCGCGATCGTCTACGGCGGGCGCAAGAAGCTCGATCGCATCTCGATCGGCCAAGTATGGAAACCTGCCGTGGCGGGCGCGGCCGGCAAATGACCCGCCGATCGTCGCTCGGCCTGCAGGGATGTCGATTCGTCCGCACAGCGTCTTGCGAGCGGCTGCGCGCCGGCGCTAAGGTGCCAGGAGTCCGGGACCTTTCCCCGGCCTGACCGACAACGCCGCCAACGCAGACCTTCAAGGGCCCGCCATGGAATTTTTCCGCATCAAGCGCGACATCCCGTTCATGCGGCACGCGCTGGTGTTCAACATCATCTCCGCGGTGACGTTCTTGCTGGCCGTCATATTCCTCGTGGTGCGCGGCCTGAACTTCGGCGTCGATTTCGTGGGCGGCACGCTCATCGAAATCGCCTACGCGCACCCGGCGGACCTGGGGCGCGTGCGTGCAGGCATCGACAAGATGAACCTCGGCGAATTCGCGGTGCAGAGCTTCGGTAGCGCGAACAGCGCCCTCATCCGGCTGCCGCTGAAGGAGGGCCTGTCGACTGCACAACTCTCGGAGCAGGTCATGACCGCGCTCAAGGCCGACGATTCGAGCGTCACCCAGCAGCGCGTCGAGTTCGTAGGGCCGCAGGTCGGGAAGGAGCTCTACGAGAACGGCGCGCTCGCCCTGCTCCTCGTGTCGATCGGCATCGTCGCCTATCTCGCGCTGCGCTTCGAGTGGCGCTTCGCGGTTTCCGCGATCATCGCCAACCTGCACGATATCGTGATCATCCTGGGTTTTTTCGCCTTCTTCCAGTGGGAATTCTCGCTCCCCGTGCTGGCCGCGGTGCTCGCGGTGCTCGGTTACTCGGTCAACGAATCGGTGGTCATCGCCGACCGGATCAGGGAGAACTTCCGCAAAATGCGCAAGGCGACGGTGCCCGAGATCATCAACAGTGCGATTACGAGCACGCTGTCGCGCACGATCATCACCCACGGCTGCACCTTGATGATGGTTTTGTCGATCCTGTTCTTCGGCGGCGAGACGCTGCACTACTTCGCGCTCGCGCTGGCGATCGGCATCTGCTTCGGCATCTATTCCTCCGCGCTGGTGATGGCTTCGCTGGTGATGTGGCTCGGCGTCTCGCGCGAGGACCTGGTCAAGCCAGAAAAGAAGACGGGCGCTGGCGCCGAGAAAATCCTGCCCTGACGCGACGCCTGCCCCCGCGGCGACGTCTTCGGCGACATGATCACCACGCTGATCTACTCGCTGTTCGCGTTGGACAAGACGCTGAGCGTGCTGGCCGCGGAGCATGCGGCATTTCTCTTCGTCGCCCTGTTCCTCGTCATCTTTGCCGAGACCGGGCTCGTCGTGTTTCCTTTGCTTCCGGGCGACTCGCTGCTGTTCCTTACCGGCACCGTGGCGGCGGCGAGCGGGATCAGCATCCATCTGCTCGTGCTGACGCTCTTTGCGGCTGCCGTGCTCGGTGACTCGGTGAACTACGCCATCGGCCGCTACCTCGGGCCCAGGGCCTTTCACCAGCGAGAGGGCTCGCGGCTCGCGCGGTGGCTCAAGCCCGAATACCTCGAGCGGACGCACCGCTTCTACGAGAAATACGGCGGGATGACGATCGTGATCGGGCGCTTCGTGCCGATCGTGCGCACGTTCGCGCCGTTCCTAGCGGGCGTGGGTGCCATGGCGTACCACAGCTTCCTGGCGTACAACGTCACCGGTGCCGCGTTGTGGGTGGCTTCGCTCACCTACGCGGGCTATCTTTTCGGCAATATCCCCTGGGTCAAGGACAATCTGGCCCTGATCGTGGTCGGGATCGTCGTGCTCTCGCTGGTGCCCGCGCTGACGCAGTTCCTCCGCGAGCGCCGAGAACGTCGCCGCGGCCCCGGGAGCTGAGGCGGCGCTCTAGACGCGCCGCGCCAGGTCGGCAGCGTCCCCCGTGTAGCCGGCAGGCGTCAGCGCAGCGAGCCGCGCTTTTGCATCGGCGGGCAGCGGCAGGTCCGCGATGAATGCGCGCAGCGACTCGCGCGTGATGCCCTGCTTGCCTCGCGTCAGCGCCTTGAGCTGCTCGTAGGGGTCGGGCAGCCCGTAGCGGCGCATCACCGTCTGGATCGCCTCGGCGAGGACCTCCCAGCTGGCATCGAGGTCAGCGGCGATCGCTTGCGCATCGACCGCGAGGCCCGCCAGGCCCTGTCGACAGCCAAGGTAGCCGAGGAGCGAGTGCCCGAGCGCGGTACCCGCGTTGCGCAGCACCGTCGAATCGGTGAGATCGCGTTGCCAGCGTGACACGGGGAGCTTCTCCGCCAGGTGCCGCAGCAGCGCATTCGCGAGCCCCAGGTTCCCTTCGGAGTTCTCGAAATCGATCGGATTGACCTTGTGCGGCATGGTGCTCGAGCCAACTTCGTTCTCCCTGGCTCGTTGCCGGAAGTAGCCGACAGAGATGTAGCCCCAAAGGTCGCGGTCGAGATCGATGACGATGGTGTTCAGGCGAGCCAGAGCGTCGAAGAGCGCGGCGAGGCAATCGTGCGGCTCGATCTGCGTCGTGTACGCATTGAACTCCAGACCGAGCGAAGCGACGACGCGACGCGCGAGAGACTGCCAGTCGACGTCCGGGTACGCGACGCGATGCGCGTTGTAGTTGCCGACCGCACCGTTGATCTTCCCGGACAGACGAGCGCTCGCGAAGGCAGCCCGCGCTTCGACGAGCCGGCTCGCGAAGTTGGCGATCTCCTTGCCCAGCGTCGTCGGCGTGGCCGGCTGGCCGTGCGTGCGCCCGAGCATCGGCACCGCCGCGTGCGCGTGGGCCATGGCGGTGAGATCGCTGATCAACGCGTCGACGGCCGGCAGGAGCACGTCCCGTCTTGCACGGGCAAACATCAGGCCGTAGGCGAGATTGTTGATGTCCTCCGAAGTGCAGGCGAAATGAATGAACGGCGCGGAGCGCGCAACTGCCGGCTCATTGGCAAACCGCTCGCGCAGCCAGTACTCGACCGCCTTGACGTCGTGGTTCGTGGTCCGCTCGATGGCCTTGACCCGCTCCGCGTCGACGATCGAGAAATTCTCTTCGAGTCCGGCGAGGAACGCGCGCGCAGACTCGGAAAATGCGGGCAATTCGCCGACGCCCGGTTCGGCGGCGAGGGCAAGGAGCCAGGCGAGCTCGACCTGCACCCTGCACCGGATCAAAGCGAATTCGCTGAAGTGCTCCGCGAGCTTGACCAGCTTGTTGCGGTAGCGCCCATCCAGCGGGCTGAGCGCTGTGAGCGCGGAC
This sequence comes from Casimicrobiaceae bacterium, assembly GCA_036380055.1. Taxonomy (GTDB): domain Bacteria; phylum Pseudomonadota; class Gammaproteobacteria; order Burkholderiales; family Casimicrobiaceae; genus PALSA-1003. Next base: position 9,320 of record DASVFM010000216.1, on the reverse strand, counting down.
AGCGAGAAGAGCGCGTCGGCGTTCGTCATGAAGTGGCGCGCAATGCTGAGCTAGTCTAGCACAGCGAGGTCCCCTCTTCTGCACCACCGGCGCCTGGCAAACACACGACGGGTCCAAGGGGAGAGGGTAGCGCCGATGCTATAATTTGCTTCGCGATCATCCCGGCGCTGTGTCTTTTCATCTTCTCTCCCATGAAGCTCATAGCGTCGCTTACCAGCCCCTATGCCCGGAAAGTGCGCATCGCGCTCGCCGAGAAGAAAATCGAGTGCGACTTCGTGGAACAGTCGCCGTGGGACGCCGAGAGTGATGTCCCGACCTTCAATCCGCTGGGCAAGGTTCCCGTCCTCGTGCTCGACGACGGGAGCTCGCTTTTCGACTCGCGCGTCATCGCGGAATACATCGACAGCGTGAGCCCGGTCTCGCGGCTTATTCCCGAGCCGAGCAGGCAGCGCATCGTCGTCAAGCGCTGGGAGGCGCTCGCCGACGGGATTTGCGACGCTGCGAGCGCGATGGTGATCGAAGCGAGGCGGCCGGCGCGGCAGCAGAACCGTGAGTGGCTCGAGCGCCAGCGGCGCAAGATCGAGTCGGGCCTGAAGGAGCTTGCCAACGAGCTGGGCGAGCGCGCTTGGTGCAACGGCGAGGCCTATTCGCTCGCCGACATCGCCACGGGCTGTGCACTCGGGTACCTCGATCTGAGGCATCCGGACGTCAGCTGGCGCAGCGCCTACCCGAACCTGGTCAGGCTCGCCGAGAAGCTCGCCAAGCGGGCGTCCTTCGCCGAGACCGTTCCGCCGGCGTCCTGAAAGAAGAAGGCCCGCGCGAGGCGGGCCTTCCCGATGCTGGCGGAGCGCTGCTCCGATTCAGGGCAGCATGCTGTGGTCGTAGGTGCGGATGTCGCGTCCCCTCGTCTCGCTCAGGAAGAACGTGCCGATGACCAGCGTCATGATCGCCACGACGATCGGATACCACAGGCCGTAGTAGATGTCCCCGGTCGCGGCGACCATCGCCGTCGCGGTCAGCGGCAGCATGCCGCCGAACCAGCCGTTGCCGATGTGGTACGGCAACGACATCGACGTGTAGCGAATCTTGGTCGGGAACAGCTCGACGAGGAACGCGGCGATCGGACCGTACACCATTGTGACGTAGATCACCATGATGACCAAGATGACCTCGGTCATGACCCAGTTGATCTGGCTCTTGTCCGGCGCGCCCTTGTATCCTGCCGCCTTGAGCGTCTCCTCGAGCTTCTTCTGATCCCAGCCTTCGACGCGCACGTCGCCGATGGTGGTGACCACGGACTTGCCCGGTTCGGCCGGCGTCGACTTGAACGACAGCCCCTGCTTGGTCAGGAAGTCCTTGGCGCGGTCGCAATCGGAGAACTTGCTCCACGGCCCGACGAACAGATGGAACTGGCAATCGGTCGCGGCGACGCTGATCGACGTCTTGGCGGAGAACGCTTCCAGCGCCGGATTGACGTAGTGCGTAAGGCCCTGGAAGAGCGGGAAGTACGTGACCGCCGCGATCAGGCAGCCCGCCATAATGATCTTCAGCCGTCCGATTCGGTCGGACAGCCAGCCGAAGACGATGAAGAACGGTGTTCCGATCAGCAGCGACACGGCGATCAAGGCATAGGCCGAGACATAGTCCAGCCTCAGCGTGATGATCAGGAAGAACAAGGCATAAAACTGCCCCGTGTACCAGACCACGCCCTGCCCCGCGGTCGCACCGAGCAGCGCGAGCAGCACGTACTTGTTGTTCGGGTACCTGAAGAAGCTGTCCGTCAGCGGCGACTTCGATCCTTTGCCCTCGGATTTCATCTTCTGGAATATCGGCGACTCGTGCAGCTTGAGCCGGATATAGACCGAGAACACGAGCAGGATCAGCGATACCCAGAAGGGGATCCGCCAGCCCCACTCGGCGAATTCCTTCGTGTCCATGTTGCTGCGGCACAGATAGATGACGATCAGGGCGAGGAATAGGCCGAGCGTTGCCGTCGTCTGGATCCAGCTGGTGTCGTAGCCGCGCCTGTCGTGCGGGGCGTGCTCGGCAACGTAGGTGGCCGCGCCCCCATACTCGCCGCCGAGCGCCAGGCCCTGGACGAGCCGCAACGTGACCATCAGGATCGGCGCCAGCCAGCCGATCGACTGATAGGTCGGCAGCAGGCCCACCAGGAAGGTCGAGCCGCCCATGAACACGATGGTGATCAGAAACGTGTACTTGCGCCCCACGAGATCGCCGATCCGGCCGAACACCAGCGCGCCGAAGGGCCGCACGAGGAAGCCTGCCGCATATGCGGCAAACGCCGACAACAGCGCGGCGGTCTGATTGCCGGGCGGGAAGAACAAAGCTGCGAAAAATGGCGCCAAGACAGCGTAGAGGTAGAAGTCGTACCACTCGAAGACGGTGCCGAGCGAGGAGGCGAAGATTACCTTCCGCTCTTCCGTGCCGACGCTCTTTATCGATTCTTCTTCTAGGAAACCCTTCTTGACATCCGCCATCGCTGCCTCCCTCAGTTCGATGTCCAACGGGTGCGCTAACGGGATGTGACAGCGGCCGGTCCCCGCTCGCGCTGCGCGCGCGCCGGCGTGCCCGGCGCCCGGCAATAATATCCCACCGTGCGCTTACGTGAAACTTACAAGCGCCCCGCCCAACCGAAATATTTTGCGACGCAACATCCCCCCTGCCCGGCAGCTTTAGCCGGCAGCGGCGCCGGAAGCGGGCTCCGACGCGAGCAGCGCGTCGACCTTGTTCATGAGGTCCCGCGTCGAGAACGGCTTGGTGACGTACATATCGGCGCCCAGCGACAGGCCCCGGCTCACCTCGGCATCGCGTCCCTTGGCGGAGAGCATGATGATCTTTATGCCCTGCCACTCGGGGCGCTCGCGCAGGAGCCGGCAGACATCGTATCCGCTCCGGGCGGGCATCATGACATCGAGCACCACGAGATCGGGCGCGCCTGCTTCGATCAGTTGCAGCGCTTCGTCGCCATCGTGCGCCACCAGCACCTCGTGGCCCTTGCGCCGCAGGAGAAACTCGACTGCGGCGACGATATTGGGCTCGTCGTCAACGATGAGGATCTTCTTGGTCACGAGCGCGCTCAGGTGGGCAACGTGAACGAAAAGCGAGCGCCGCTCCCCAGTCCGCTCTCCACCCACATCCTGCCGCCGAAATGCTCCACGATCTGGCGGCTGATGTACAGCCCGAGCCCGCTGCCGTGCGGTTTGTTGGTGAGCGTGTCCCCGACCTGGTGGAACTTGCCGAAGACGGCTTCGTGATCCTCCGCGCGAATGCCGCGCCCGTTGTCGCTCACGTCGACCCGCAGCCGCCCGTTGTGCTCGGCGAGGGCGACCTCGATCCTGCCGTTCGCACGGTCGCAGAACTTCGCTGCGTTCGACAGCAGGTTGAGCATGACCTGGATCATGCGGTCGAGGTCCACGGTTACCGCGGAAACGCGATCGGGCAGACGCGCCTCGACGCGGATGTTCTTTTCGCGGAACAGCTGATCCATCGCGGCCAGCGTGTCCGAGATAACCTCCTTCATGTCGACCCGCGACTCGACCCACTCGGCCTTGCCCGACTCGATCTTGGCGAGGTCCAGAACCTGGTTGATGAGGCGGGTGAGCCGTTCCGCCTCCTTGGTGATGATGCCCAGAAACTTCCGCCGCTGCTCGGCATCGACCTCGGGCTCGTCGAGGAGGATCTCGGTGAACGCCCGGATCGAGGTGAGCGGCGTGCGCAACTCGTGCGTCACGGTCGACACAAAATCGTCCTTGAGCCGATCGAGCTCCGTGAGGCGCGCATTGGCGGCGCGAAGCTCCGCCGTGGCGGCCTCCAGCTCGCGCGACTTCTGCTCGAGCTTGTGGCTATAGACGACCACCTGGGATGCTTCGTCGAGGATCTCCCGCACCTCCTCGAGCGTGAGGGCTTCCTCCTTCACCACCGAGCCCACCATGATGCGCGCGGAAGCCGCCCCGATCGCGCCGGCGAGCTGGACCTCGACGTGATGGACGAGCTCCGCGTCGGCGACCCACTGCGAATCCGGCCAGGTCAACCCTCGTGCTGCGGCGTAAGCGGCGAAGGCGTCCGCGGCGCCGGCCGTGCCGACGAATCGCGTGAGCAGGTTATACAGATCCGGAACGGAGGCCGTGCCGCGCCAGAAGCGCGCGCCACCCGTCTCCCCGGAGTGCCTGAACACGTCGACGAACAGCCCGGCCTGCCGGTGCTCCTCGGCGCTCGGCGACGTGCATAGTGACACGCCGACGTAGGCGCCGATGTTGGCGATCATGCTCCAGATCATCGCGTGGCTGATCTGGTCGAGGCCGGTGAGCCCGAACAGTTGCAACGGCTTGAGCAGAGCGATGCCGAAGGGGCCCTGCTCGAGCAGCCCGATCGGCAGCCAGCCGGAGCGGGCTAGCGCCGGCAGGAACAAGGTGTAGAACCAGACGGCGAAGCCCGCGAGCAGGCCGCACAGCGCGCCTGCGCGTGTGCCACCCTTCCAGAAAATGCCTCCGAGCACCGCCGGGGCGAACTGCGCGACGGCCGCGAAGGAGATGAGCCCGATCGAGACCAGGGCGTAGGCCTCTCCGGCGAGCTTGAAGTAGATGTAGCCGAGCAGCAGGATCAGGACGATCGCTCCGCGCCTGATGCCGAGCAGCAGGCCGGTAAGGTCGCGCCGCTCGTTCAGCCGCAGTCGTCGCAGGCGCAGCAGCACCGGCATCACCAGGTCGTTGCAGACCATGGTGGACAGGGCAATCGTCTCGACGATCACCATGCCGGTTGCGGCGGAGAGCCCGCCGATGAACACGAGCAGCGCCAGCAATTCGCGTTTTTCCGCCATCGGCAGCGTAAGCACGAACGTATCGGCGTCGACGCTCCCTTGGGGAAACCGCAGCAGACCGCCGAAAGCGAGCGGCAGCACGAACACGTTGATCGCTAGCATGTATGCCGGGAACAGCCAGATCGCCTTGTTCAGATGCTTCTCGTCGACGTTTTCGATGACCGCGACCTGGAACTGCCTCGGCAGGAACATGATCGCCATCATCGACAGCACGGTGAGCCAAACCCAGTTGGCGTAGCCGCCGGCCACGCCCTCCAGCGGCGTCATCATGGCGCGAAGCTTCGGATCGGCAGACGCCCGCGCGAACACATCCCCGAAGCCGTCGTACATACCGAAGGTGACGAACGCTCCGACCGCGAGGAACGCGAGCAGCTTGACGACCGATTCGAAGGCGATGGCGGCCACCATCCCCTGGTGATGCTCCGCAGCGTCCAGATGCCGCGTGCCGAAGGCGATGGTGAAGGCAGCCAGGATCAGGGCGACCCAGAGCGACGTTTCGTTTCTCACTCGCAGCGCGCCGATGCTCGCGGGCGAGAGGATTTCCGGGTATTGCACGAGGATCGTAAAGCTGTTCGCAACGGCCTTGAGCTGCAGGGAGATGTAGGGAAGGATGCCGATCACCGCTATTACGGTCACGAGCCCGCCGAGCAGCGCGCTCTTGCCGTAGCGCGAGGCGATGAAGTCGGCCAGTGACGTAATCCGGTTCTGCTTCGAAATCCGCAGGATCTTGCGCAGAACCAGCCACCACAGGGCGATCATCAGCGTCGGCCCGATGTAGATCGGTAGAAAACCCACCCCATCGCTCGCCGCACGACCGACGCTGCCATAGAAAGTCCAGGCCGTGGCGTAGACCGCCAGCGACAAGCTGTAGATGTAGGGACTCGCGATGATCGAGCGCCCGGCGTCGGCGCGCCGGTCGGCGTAGTAGGCAATGCCGAACAGCACGCCGAGGTAGCTCAAGGAGATGAGAACGATCGACCATTCCTGCAGCACGGCCCGTCCCCCGGCGCGCGACGCGGCGCCTCAGCCCCCGGCCTCAGCGACGAGCGCCATCAGGACGATCAGCCCCACCCAGGCGACGAACACGTAGGCATAAAGGACCGGAACGCCGAGCACGACACCCGACACGTTGAACAGCGCGAGCAGCGGGTAATTGAAGAGCACGACGCCGAGCATGCAGATCGCCACGAAGCGCTGGCCCCGCTCGAGTTCATTCATCCTTCCCTCCTTGTCGCACCGCCGTCAGACGCTGGAACGCGCACGCACGACGGTGACGCTGCATGGCGCATCCGCCACTACCTGGCCGCATACACCCGGGAAGAGGCGAGTTGCAGCCCCGCTCTGGGGAGCGCCGATCAATATATGGTCGACCTCGTTAACCCTGGCGTAGTCGATCAGCGCGGTCGCCGGCTTCTCCGACTCTAGCACGTGGTAGGTTACGCGTTCCTCGGGCAAGTCGAGCTGGCTCGCCCAGCGGCGCAGTTCGACAAGGTGCCTGATATGGCGTCCCGTCGCCGTATCCTCCTCGCGCTCGCCGCTCAACGCGGCCGCCGGCGGCACCGCGGTCACGCAAGCGATGCGGCAACGCGCATCCGCCGCGAGCAGCCGTCTGGCAGCGTCGTGCAGCGCCTCCGACAGCGCTGCACCGCGTGGCGCCGCCGCGAGCGCCACCATGACTATCGGGGCCGGCCCGGCGGCTGTCGTCGGCGGTGGACAGGGCGCGGGCTCGAATTTCCGCGCCCACAGCCAGCGCTGCAGGCGTCTCCTCCAGCCGGGTGCGCGATCGCGCTTGCCCCGTTCCGTGATTTCGACCTGGGCCGGATTCGCCAGGTCGAATGCAACCTCCGCCGCCGAAGCGTAGCGCTCGCGCGCGTCCGTCTCCAGGCAGCGCAGGATGACCTCCTGCAGCCATGCAGGTGTCCCCGCGACGAGCGCACGCGGTGGCACGGGTTCCCGATGCAGCCGCCGTCGCAGTTCGCGGCTGGACTGAGGGTTGCCAAAGGGCGTGCGCCCCGTTGCCAGCTCATAGAGAAGCCCCCCGAGCGCAAAGATGTCGCTCCTCGGGTCGCAGCGCATGCCAAGGACCTGCTCTGGCGCCATGTAGACCCAGTTCCCGACGGGAAAGCGCAGCTCCTCGGCCAGCAGGTCCGGATAGTGGTTGTGGTGCGCGAGGCCGAAGTCGATGAGCACTGCCTCACCGGCGCGAAACAGCACGTTCGTCGGCTTGAGATCGAGGTGGATCGCATCCTGCCGATGCAGATCGTGCAGCGCGAGTCCTATGGCAGACCCCAGACGCGCGATCTCCTCCGCCGCGATGGGCGCCCGTCGCACCCAGTCGCTCAGCCGGGGGCCCTCGATATATTCCATCACCAGGTAGGGCGTGGTTTCGAGATCCCCGAATGCGACCAGCGTCGGGTGATGCGGTCCCTGCGCCAAAGCCCCCAGCACCATACGACACACCTCGAAGGCGATGACGTTGACTGCGCGCTCGCCCGGGCCCAGACGAGGCACCTTGATGACGAGCGGCAGCGGACCCTCGGCGCCGGCGAGCCGGTAGATCGACGCCATGCTGCCGACATGGATCACCTCGCCGAGGCGAAACCCGTCGATCTCGCTGCCGGATTCGAGCATCCCCATTCACGCGCCTCGCTCGAGACGTCGTGCCAAACGCGCGGGAAGTCCCGCAGAGCGCACCTTCTGGGCCGCCAGATCGTGGTCGTATGGGACGCGAAAGAAGGTCAGCCGCTCGCGTTCCAGGTCTGCAAGCGCATAGCAGGCCTTGTTGCTGCGATCGCGCGGCTGGCCGGCCGAGCCCACGATCGCCAGCCAACGTCGATGCTTGCCGACCGGAATCGGGACGCCGGGGATGGGCTGGAAAAGCATCGGCCCGCCCTCCGCGTTCATGTAGTACAGCTTCTGTTCGTGTACATGCCCGGAGAAGACGAAGGCGCCAGCTGCGGCGCGGATGCTGTCGCCTGCCTCGCGCAAGCTCGTCACGTAGATCCACTGCTCCGGAGCCGCGGCGCTGGCGTGCACGAACAGCACGTTTTCCTCCCGCACGATAAGAGGCAGGCCCTCGAGAAACGCAAGTTGCTCCGGACCGAGCTGTGCGCGCGTCCACGCGATGGCCGCCTTGGCGTTGGAGTTCAGCGTGTCGTCGGGTCTGCCGAGCACTGCGGCGTCGTGGTTCCCCAGGATCACGACCGCGCCCTCTGCGGCATGCCGCTCGATCAAATCGAGCACGGCGAGAGGGTCGGCGCCATAGCCCAACAGGTCGCCGAGGAAGGCGTAGCGCTGGGCGCCCAGTGCCTGCGCGTGCGCAAGGCAAGCGGTGAGCGCCTCGAGATTGCTGTGGATGTCGGCGAAGAGCGCCAGCTTCATTGGAACGGCCCGCTGTCGCGCAGAATGTAGCACCGGCATGCGCCACGCCAAAGGCCGACTCGATCCGTTGGAGCGCCGCGCCCGATACGGTACAGTGCTCATCGACCAGGTACGAGATATCGGTCGCGCCCCTTGATCATCGCCCTGCTTTCCGACATCCACGGCAATCTCGAGGCGCTGGAGGCGTGCCTGCGACACGCGACCGATACCGGCGCCGAGCGTTTCGCGTTTCTCGGCGACCTCGTGGGCTACGGAGCCGACCCGCAGCGCGTCGTCGATATCGTCGCCGGCCATGCCGCCAAGGGTGCGGTGGCCGTGAAGGGCAACCACGACGACGCGATCGTGAAGACCCCGCGTTACATGAACGAATCGGTGCGCGCCGTAATCGACTGGACGCGCGAGGTGCTGTCGAGCGACGCCAAGGCATTCCTCGCCTCCATGCCGCTGTGCGTGCGCGAGGAGGAGATGTGCTTCGTGCATGCTTCGGCCGCGTCTCCGGAGCGCTGGGACTACATCGACAGCCCTTCGGCCGCCCAGCGCAGCGTCGACGCCGCGCGTTCGTCGTATACGTTCTCCGGGCACGTGCACGACCAGGAGCTCTACACCCGTGGCGCGGTTGGACGGATGATCGTCTTCAAGCCCATGCACGGACGGTCGATCCCGATCGGCAGGCACCGCCGCTGGCTGGCGCTGGTGGGCTCCGTCGGGCAGCCCCGCGACAACAATCCGGCGGCAGCGTATGCGCAGTTCGATACCAGGGAGGAGAAGATCGTCTTCTACCGCGTGCCCTACGACCATCTCGCGGCCGCGCAGAAGATCAGGGACGCCGGGTTGCCGCAGGCGATCGCCTACCGCGTCGAGAAAGGGGTATGAGCGGGGAACCCGCGACCGTGGGCCGCTACGCGCCGGGGACGGACCTCGATGGCTTCCGTATCGGCGAACGCATCCACTCGGGGGCCATGGGCCATATCTTCCGCGTCACCGGGCGGGACGCCGGCTTCCCCATGATCATGAAGGTGCCTCGCGTCGGCCCCGGGGAATCGGGCGAAGGGCTCATCAGCTACGAGACCGAGTCGATGATCCTGCCGGCGCTGTCGGGGCC
>DASVFM010000215.1:0-15623 GCA_036380055.1 Casimicrobiaceae bacterium | reverse complement strand
TCTGCCCGGCGCGCGTAAACGGCGGGGGCGAGGCGGCAACCCGCGGCGCGTCGGCAACCGCGGCCAGCGCCTCGTCGTAGTCGGCGTGCTGGTAGCTCACGTTGGACATGGCGGGCGCTTCCTCGACGGCATCGACGTCCTGCTGTGTTCGAATCTCGAGCGTCAGCACGTACTGGACGACCTCGTGCTTGATCCGGTCGAGCATGTCCGAGAACAGCTCGAAGGCCTCGCGCTTGTATTCCTGCTTCGGGTTCTTCTGCGCATAACCGCGCAGGTGAATGCCCTGCCGGAGATAGTCCAGCGCTGCCAGGTGCTCGCGCCAGTGCTTGTCGACCGTCTGCAGCATGAGGTTGCGCTCGAACGGATGGAACAGCTCGCCGCCTACCTGCGCCACCTTCTTCTCGTACTGGGCGAGCGCGACCTCACCGACGCGATTGCGGATCGTCTCGTCCGACAGCTCGGGCTCGGTCTTCATCCACTCGGCGACCGGCGCAACCGTATGGTATTCCGCCGCTAGCGCCGCCTCCAGGCCGGGAATGTCCCATTGTTCTTCGACCGATTCGGGCGGGATGTGGACGCGCACCGCGGCTTCGATCTGCCCCGAGATCATGTTGCGGATCGTCTCCGAGATGTCTTCGGTTTCGAGCAATTCGTCGCGCTGCTGGTAGATGACCCGGCGCTGATCGTTCGCCACGTCGTCGTACTCCAGAAGCTGCTTGCGGATGTCGAAGTTGCGCGACTCTACACGGTTCTGCGCCTTTGCGATCGAGCGGTTGACGATAGGATGCTCGATCGGCTCGCCTTCGGGCATCTTCAGGCGCTGCATGATCGCGGAGAGCCGCTCGCCGCCGAAGATGCGCAGCAGCGGATCCTCGAGCGACAGGAAGAATCGCGACGAGCCGGGATCACCCTGCCGCCCCGACCGGCCGCGGAGCTGGTTGTCGATGCGGCGGGACTCATGTCGCTCCGTGCCGACGATGTGCAGGCCGCCGGCCGCGATCACCTCGTCGTGACGCACCTGCCACTCGCTGCGCAGCTTGCTGATCTGCAGATCCTTCTCGGTCTGCGGGAGCTCCGGATCCTCGCGCAGCTTGAGGATCTGCGGCTCGACCGCTCCGCCGAGCACGATGTCGGTGCCACGGCCGGCCATGTTGGTTGCGATGGTGACCATCTTCGGGCGGCCCGCCTGGGCGACGATTTCCGCCTCGCGGGCGTGCTGCTTGGCGTTCAGCACCTGGTGCGGCAGCTTCTGCTTCTCGAGATAGCCCGACAGCAGCTCCGAGTTCTCGATCGACGTCGTCCCGACAAGGACCGGCTGGCCGCGATCGTAGCAGTCCCTGATGTCGCCGATGATTGCGTCGACCTTCTCCTGGAAGGTGCGGAAGACGAGGTCGTTCTCGTCCTTGCGGATCATGGGCTGGTGCGTCGGGATGACGACGGTTTCGAGGTGATAGATCTGCTGAAACTCGAATGCCTCGGTATCGGCGGTGCCAGTCATTCCGGCAAGCCGGTCATACATCCGGAAGTAGTTCTGAAACGTGATCGAAGCGAGCGTCTGGTTTTCGCGCTGGATCGGAACACCCTCCTTCGCCTCCACGGCCTGGTGCAGGCCGTCCGACCAGCGCCGCCCGGCCATGAGCCGACCAGTGAATTCGTCCACGATCGTCACTTCGCCGTTCTGCACGACATAGTGCTGATCGCGGTGGTACAGCGCGTGCGCGCGCAGGGCTGCGTAGAGGTGATGCATGAGCGAAATGCTGTGCGCGTCGTAGAGGCTGACGCCGACCGGCAGCAGCCCCACGTCGGCGAGGATGCGCTCGGCGCGCTCGTGGCCCTGCTCGGAGAGAAGCACCTGGTGCGCCTTCTCGTCGACCCAGTAGTCCCCCGGGCCGGTTTCCTCAGCCTGGCGCTGCAGTCGCGGGGCGATTTCATTCAGCCGATAGTAGAGCTCGACGTTATCGTCAGCCTGCCCCGAGATGATCAGCGGCGTGCGGGCCTCGTCGATCAGGATCGAATCGACCTCGTCGACGATGGCGTAATGCAGCCCGCGCTGCACTCGTTCGGCGGACGTGAACACCATGTTGTCCCGCAGATAGTCGAAGCCGAACTCGTTGTTGGTGCCGTAGGTTATGTCCGCAGCGTAGGCCACCTGCTTGTCGGAATGCGCCATCTGCGAGAGGTTGACGCCCACGTTGAGCCCGAGGAAGCGGTAGATGCGTCCCATCCAGTCCGCGTCACGCTGGGCGAGATAGTCGTTGACCGTAACGATATGCACGCCGTTGCCGGTTAGCGCATTGAGATATGCAGGCAGCGTCGCCACCAGCGTCTTGCCTTCGCCCGTGCGCATCTCGGCGATCTTGCCGTGATGCAGCACCATGCCGCCGATGAGCTGCACATCGAAGTGCCTCATCTGCAGCGTCCGCTTGCCGGCCTCGCGTACGACGGCGAATGCTTCGGGAAGCACCGACTCGAGCTCCTCCCCGTTGCCGACGCGCTCCCGCAACGCCACGGTTTTCCCGGCGAGCTCGGCGTCGGAAAGCGCCGCGAGTGCCGGCTCGAGCGCGTTGATGCGCCGCACGACCTGGGAATACTGGCGCAGCAACCGCTCGTTGCGGCTGCCGAAGATCTTGGTGAGGATATTGGGAATCATCGTTGCTAACTGAAGCCGGCTGCACGAAAAAGCAAGGGGTGAGGAACGCCCCTCACCCCCTCGCTTGCCGTTGCGTTTCTCGGTAAATCAGCCGACCGGCTGCAGGAATCGGACGGGGTTCTGGGGCGCGCCGTTCAGGCGCACTTCGAAATGCAGGTGCGGCCCCGTCGCGCGGCCCGTCGCTCCCACTCGCGCTATCTCCTGGCCGCGCACAACCAGGTCGCCCTCCTTGACCAACAGCTTCGATGCATGCGCATAGCGGCTTACCAGCCCGTTGCCGTGGTCAATTTCTATCATTTTACCATATTGAGGATGCACGTCGGCGAAGATGACCTTGCCGCTCGCGGCGGCGACAACCGGGGTGCCGACGTTGGCCGGGAAATCGATGCCTTCGTGGAAAGCTTTCTGCCCGCTGAATGGATCGATGCGCCAGCCGAAGTTCGACGAGAACCATCCATCCTCGATCGGGGCAAGCGTCGGCAGGAACTTCTTGTTGGCCGAGCTGTTCACGAGCAGCGCCTCGAGCACGACGAGCTGATCCGATCTTTGCTCGATCTGCTGCGACAGCTCGCCTAACAGTCCGCTGAATTCCTCCACCGAGAGATCGCGCGAGAGCGTGGGCGCGGGACCCCCGCGGCCGGGCGCTTTCCCGGGCTCGAGCGGCGGCGGCAGTTCCTGCGGCTTCAGCCCGGCCATCTTGGCCAGGCGTTCGCCGAGCCCGTCGAGGCGGAGCAGCTGCGCCTGCAGGTCTCCCAGCTTGACCGCCATCGCGTTGAGATGACCCTGGACCGCCTCCTGCGCTTTCTGTGCCTCTTCCCGCTGATCCGCCAACAGGATCGCCTGCAACAGCGGATGGTTTATGGACGCGGCGTAGCGCAGGGTGAAATAGTTGATCAGCAGCGTGAAGGAGAAAAACAGGGCCAGCAGGCCAAGCCCACCGAAGGTCCAGTGGCGCCAATCCAGCGTCAGGGTTCGGGCGCGCGCTGTGGCGTCAGATACGACGATTATGTTCAAATGACCTTCCCTGCCCTTCCTGCTCGGCCGCTGGAGCGGTGCGCCCTCTGCGACAGATACTGGTTGGTGAAGCAGCGCTTTCTCGCTGGACCGAGCGACGCCAGCGCGAGCATGCCCTTCTGCAGCTTGTTCAGCGTGAGTTGCCCAAGACTCTGACGCCCCACGTTGGAGCCGCGGTCGCAGGAGCCCAGGAACTGACCCTGATCGCGACCAGCGGCGCCGCCGCCGCACTCCTCCGCCAGCACGTCCCCACGTTACTCGCGGCCCTGCAGCGCGGCGGCTGCAAATTTACTGTAATACGAATCCGGGTGCAAGCCCGCTCGGCGTCTCCGCGTCCAGCGAAAGCTGTTCCAAAACAAATCGATAGGGACACGGCCGCGCGACTGACAACGGCCGCCCACAAACTCGAGGACCCTGCGTTGCGCGAGGCGCTGCTGCGCCTAGCCCGGCACAGCGCAGCGACCGTCGCGCGTACCGATGATCCATTGCACGACGATGCCGAATCGCCGTCGGCGCCGATGGGCCCGGGGGCGGGCGAGGAAGAGGGCTAGGAAGGCTAAGAGGCCGCTTGCAGCTGCCAGCCGCGGAAGGCGCTCGGCAGGTCTGCTGAGGCGTCGAAGCTCACGAGCTCCCAGGTCTCCGGCCGAGCGAGCAGCGCGCGCGCGAGCTTGTTGTTCAGCGCATGCCCCGGCTTGAACGCGGCGTACCTGCCGATCAGCGGGTGGCCAAGCAAGTACAGATCGCCGATCGCGTCGAGCACCTTGTGCTTGGCGAACTCGTTGTCGTAGCGCAGTCCCTCGCTGTTCAGGACGCGCGTCTCGTCCAGCACGATCGCGTTCTGCAAGCTGCCGCCGAGGGCGAGCCCCGCGGCCCGCATCGCTTCGACGTCCTGCATGAAGCCGAAGGTGCGTGCGCGGCTCACTTCCTTGGTGTAGGAGTGTTCGGCGAAATCGATGACCACATGTCGATTCTCGGAGCCGAACACCGGGTGCGGGAAATCGATCGTGAAGTCGAGCACGAATCCGTTGTGCGGTTCGAAGCGCGCCCACTTGTCGTTCTCGCGCACTTCGACCGGCTCCCTGACCCGCAGGTAGCGCTTGCGCGCCGCCTGCTCCTCGATGCCTGCCGATTGAAGGAGGAAGACGAACGGACCCGCGCTGCCGTCCATGATCGGCAACTCGGGGCCGGCCACGTCCACGTGCAGGTTGTCCACGCCGAGGCCGGCGAGCGCGGACATCAGATGCTCCACGGTTGCGACGCGTGCGCCGTCCTTCTCGAGCGAGGACGAAAGGCGCGTGTCGCCGACGTTGAGCGCGTGCGCGGGGATCGCCAGCGGCTGCGCCAAGTCGACGCGGTGGAAGACAATCCCTGTATCCGGGGCCGCGGGCCGCAAAGTCAGGTCGACACGGGCACCGGTGTGCAGGCCCACGCCAGTGGTCTTGATCGCGCTCTTCAGGGTTCTCTGGTGAATCATGTCAGTAGCGCTCCGAGAGGCGGCTCGGGACGCAACCCCCTGTCGGTCAAAGATTTTCTGCGTAATTCTAGCATAGCTCTCCTCCGGACTCAGTCGGCTTGCTTGCGCAGGAAGGCGGGAATGTCGGTCGGGTCGAAGCCGGGCGCGGGCGTGGCGCCCGACGCCGGGCCGCGACCGCGCCGGATAACCGCGGGCGTGCGCTCGAGGCGGTCGTAGTCGACCGGTTCGGTCGCCGGCGCCATTCCGTCGGTGCCGGTGCGCTCGAGCACCTGCTCGACGACCTCGAGCCGTGGCTGGCGCGAGCGCGTGGCGGCGCCGCCGAGGCCCGTGGCAATCATCGTGACGCGGAGCCGATCCTCCATCGTGTCGTCGATGACCGTACCGACGATGACCATCGCGTCTTCCGCCGTGAACGCTTTGATCGTGTTCATCACCTCGTGATACTCCTTCATCTTGAGTCCGGCCGACGCGGTGATGTTCACCAGCACGCCGCGCGCGCCGGACAGATTCACCTCCTCGAGCAGCGGGCTCGCCACGGCGCGTTCGGCCGCTTGGCGGGCGCGATCCATGCCCGCCGCCGTGGCCGAGCCCATCATCGCCATGCCGAGCTCAGACATCACGGTGCGCACGTCCGCAAAGTCGACGTTAACGAGCCCGGGATTGTTGATCACCTCCGCGATGCCAGCCACGGCACTGTGCAGGACGTCGTTCGCTGCGGCGTATGCATCGAGCACGGAGACCTGTTCGCCGAGCACCTGCATGAGCTTGTCGTTCGGAATGATGATCAGCGAATCGACGATCTTCGCGAGCTCGTCGATACCCGCCTGCGCGACCTTCTGTCGCTTGCCCTCGAACTTGAACGGTCGCGTCACCACCGCCACCGTAAGGATCCCCCGCTCCTTTGCCACCTGGGCGACGACCGGCGCTCCCCCAGTCCCGGTGCCGCCGCCCATGCCCGCGGTGATGAAGAGCATGTCCGCGCCCTCGATCGCCTCGGCGACCCGCTCGCGGTCCTCCATGGCCGCGTCGCGCCCGATCTCGGGCCGCGCCCCGGCGCCCAGGCCGCGCGTCAGGCTACTGCCGAGCTGCAGCTGGATGCGCGCCGTCGAGCGCTTCAAGGCCTGGGCGTCGGTGTTTGCGGCGATGAACTCCACGCCGGCCAGGCCCTTCGAAATCATGTGCTCGACCGCGTTGCCGCCGCAGCCGCCTACGCCGATGACTCTTATGACCGCTTCCTGCGGGCTCTGATCGATGATCTCAAACATGATGCGCTCCTTTCCTGTCTGGACTTCTAGTTAGAAGTTCGCCTTGAACCACTGCTTCATTCGTTGCGCCACATTGGTCAACCCGCCGCCCTGCGCGCGCGCTGCCTCCGTGCGCAGGAACTGTTCGCGCCCGTCGAGCAGGAGCCCGACAGCAGTCGCGTAGCGCGGGCTGCGCACGACATCCGCCAGCCCGCCGACGTAGGCCGGCACGCCCACGCGCACCGGCAGGTGAAAGACTTCCTCGCCCAGTTCGACCATGCCGGCGAGCATCGCGGTGCCGCCGGTCAGCACGATCCCCGAGGAGAGCAGCTCCTCGAATCCGCTGCGCCGCAGCTCGGCCTGAGCAAGCGTGTAGAGCTCCTCGATTCGCGGCTCGATCACCTCCGCCAGCATCTGCCGCGAGAGCTTGCGCGCGCCTCTCTCCCCGACGCCCGGGACCTCGATGACATCGTTAGGATCGGCGAGCTGGCGCAGCGCGCAGCCGTGACGCAGCTTCAGCTCCTCCGCGTCCTTGGTCGGCGTACGCAGAGTCATCGCGATGTCGTTGGTCACCTGATCGCCCGCGATCGGAATCACGGCGGTGTGGCGGATGGCCCCTCCGGTGAAGACGGCCAAGTCGCTCGTGCCCCCGCCGATGTCCATCAGGCATACGCCGAGTTCCTTCTCGTCTTCGTTGAGCACTGCGGTCGCCGACGCGAGTGGCTGCAGGATCACATCCTTCACCTCGAGACCGCAGCGGCGCACGCACTTGGTGATGTTTTCCACCGCTGACACCGCGCCGGTCACGATGTGCACTCTCACCTCGAGCCGCACCCCGCTCATCCCGAGCGGCTCGCGCACATCCTCCTGCCCGTCGACGATGAATTCCTGCGGCAGGATGTGCAGGATCTGCTGGTCGTTCGGGATCGCGATCGCCTTGGCCGTTTCGACCACGCGATCGATGTCCGCCTGCGTGACCTCCTTTTCCTTGATGGCCACCATGCCGCTCGAATTGAGGCTGCGGATGTGCCCGCCTGCGATCCCCGTGTAGACCTCGGTGATCGAGCAGTCCGCCATCAGCTCGGCCTCCTCGAGCACGCGCTGGATCGACGCCATGGTCGCCTCGATGTTCACGACCACACCCTTCTTGAGCCCGCGCGACGGCTGCACGCCGAGTCCGATGATGTTGAGCCGCTTCTCGGGGGTGAGCTCGGCCACGATGGCGACGATCTTCGATGTGCCGATGTCGAGTCCCACGAGTAGATTTTTGCTGTCCTTCACCATGCGGCCCTCTCCTAGCTGCTCTTCCGCGAGGTTTTTTCGACGAAGCCCGGCACTCGCACTGCAAATCCGTTGCTGTAGCGGAGGTCGACGTACTCGACCCGCGTTCCGCCGCGGGCGAGCGCGCCGACGGTACGGGGGTAGTACGCGACGAAGCGCGCGAGCTGCTCGCCCGGAGCGTTGCGCCCGAGCTCGATGGTCAGCGGCGCACTCCCCACGGTGCGCAGCCGCCATGCACCGCGCGGGGAGAGCTGCAGCTCGGCGATCGCTAGCGAACGCGTGCGCAGCGCGGTCCCGAACTCGCGGAACCTCGAGGCGAGCTCGGCGGCGCTACCTTCCGGGCCGATGAACTGAGGCAGCTCGCCGTCGTAGTCGGCGCTGAACGTTTCACCCTCGGTGTCCACCAGGCCCGATTCGTTCCAGCGCGCGAGCGCCTCGTGTTCGACGAGGCTCACCTCGAGCCGATCCGGCCAGCGACGACGCAATGCGACGCTCTTCACCCATGGCACGCGCTGCAGCGAGGCGCGCGCCTCGTCGAGCCGCATGGTAAAGAATGTCCCCCGGAGTTCTTCCCTGACCACGGCTGCGACGTGCGCCGGGTTTACGCGAGCGAGCGGTGCATCGAGCACCACGCGGCGGATCACGAACGCGGGTTGGCGCACCGCCCACGCGATGGCGCCCCAGGCGAGCATCGCGACCGCCATCACGAGGAAGAGCAGCGCGAGCGCGTTGAGCTTGCGCGGGTCATCCCACATGGGCGCCTCGCAGGATCTGCAGGCAGAGCTGCGGAAAGGACATCCCGGCCTGTCGCGCTGCCATCGGTACCAGGCTATGCGCGGTCATTCCGGGCGAGGTATTCATCTCGAGAAACTCCCAGCTGCCGTCGGCGCGCAAAATCAGATCGAGCCGCGCCCATCCGGCGCCGCCGATCAGCTTGAATGCCGCCAGGGATTGCGCGCGAATGGCCTCCTCCACCGCGTCCGGAAGGCCGCAGGGGCAGAAGTAGCGCGTCTCATCGGAGAAATACTTGTGGTGATAGTCGTAGTTGCCCTGCGGCGCCTCGATGCGGATGAGCGGCAGAGCACGCTCGTCGAGAATGGATGCGGTCAGCTCGGTGCCCGAGACGAACTCCTCGACAAGTACCAGCGCGTCGTGCTTGACGGCTTCGTCGTACGCGTGCGCGAGCTCGTCGTGATCGACGGTCGTTACCTTGCTTATGCCGATCGTCGACCCTTCGCGGGCCGGCTTGACGATGAGCGGCAGGCCCAGCTCGGCCACCACCGACCACCAATCGGTCTTGGCGTCGACTACGCGGTAGCGGGGGGTGGGGATTCCGCTCGCGAGCCAGACGAGCTTGGTGCGCCACTTGTCCATCGCCAGCGCAGAGGCCATCACGCCGCTGCCGGTATAGGGAATGCCGAGAACTTCGAGCGCGCCCTGAACCGTTCCGTCCTCGCCGAAGCGCCCGTGCAGGGCGTTGAAGACGCGAGCGAAGCCGTCCCGCTTCAACTCGTACACGGAGCGCTGGGCCGGATCGAACGCGTGCGCGTCCACTCCGTTCTCGCGCAGGGCGTTGAGGACAGCGTTCCCCGAGAGCAGCGAGATTTCCCGCTCGGCGGAGGGGCCGCCCATCAGCACCGCCACTTTTCCGAACTCGCTCATTCGACTCCCGGGTTCCGCTGGCAGCGCCTCAATTGATGGGTGGCTGCTTCGTCCTCCCGCACCAGCCGCTCCGCGGCACCGCGTCGGCCTCGCCCGCCCATCAGCACCGCCACTTTTCCGAACTCGCTCACCGCGCCGCCTCGCCGATGATCTTCACTTCCAGTTCGAGTGCGACTCCCGTCCTGTCGGCCACGACGCGTCGAACGTGCTCGATCACGGCCTCGATGTCCGCGGCAGTCGCACGGCGCTCTGCATTGACGATGAAATTCGCGTGTTTCTCGGACACGCGCGCGCCGCCGACTGTGTAACCCTTGAGCCCGGCGGTCTCGATCAGGCGCGCGGCATGGTCGCCCGGCGGGTTGCGGAAGACGCTGCCGGCATTGGGCAACTCGAGCGGCTGCGTGGCGAGGCGGCGCGCGAGCAGTTCCTTGATCTTTTCCCGGGCGCCGCCCTTGTCGCTCATCGGAAAGCGAAACCAGGCCGCGGTGAACACTTCGCCGACTGCGCGCCCATCCGCACGTCGCACGCTGCGATAGCTGATCGAGTAGTCCTTGGGAGTCCGCACGGCGAACGTGCCGTCACGCTGCAGCACTTCCACTCGCGCCGCGTAGCTCCAGATCTCCCCGCCGTAACAACCCGCGTTCATGGCCAGAGCGCCCCCGACAGTGCCGGGAATGCCGGCAAGAAACTCCGCCTCGACACAGTCGTGCTGGGCCGCGAAGCGCGCGAGCTTCGGGCAGGCCACGCCCGCCTCGGCGTAGACCAGCCCGTCTGCGACCGCAAGCACTCCGCCCGGGTCGTGCATCAGGATCACGGCACCGCGCACGCCGCCGTCGCGGATGAGCGTGTTGCTTCCGAGCCCCAGCGGCGTCACCTGCTCGAAGATCGGCAGCTGCCGCAGGAACGCCGCGAGGTCGTCGCGGTCGGCGGGGGTATAGACGATGTCAGCACCGCCGCCCGCGCGCCAGCTCGTGTGTTTTGCGAGCGGCGCGTCGAATTCGAGCGTGCCGCGCAAACCGATGAAGTGCTTAGGCTCGACCATGTTCATTGCACACGCGCTCCGGTCAGCTGCGTCGGAACGCTGCCGATCGAGCCCGCTCCCATGACGAGCACGACGTCGCCATCTCTGGCCAGCGCCCGAATCGCGGCCGGGACTGCGGCGACGTCCTCCACGAACGTGGGCTCGACCCTGCCCGCCGCACGGAGCGCGCGGACGAGTGCGCCGCCGCCCGCGCCGGCGATCGGCACTTCTCCCGCCGGATAGACTTCGGTGAGCACCAGCGCGTCCGCCGTCCCGAGCACGCGGACGAAGTCGTCGAACAGATCGCGCGTTCGCGTGTAGCGGTGGGGCTGGAAAGCGAGCACGAGGCGGCGGCCGGGGAAGGCAGCACGCGCCGCCTCGAGCGTGGCGGCCATCTCGGCGGGGTGATGCCCGTAGTCATCGATCAGCGAGTAGCGTCCGCCGCCGCCGAGTGCGACGTCGCCGTAGCGCTGGAAGCGACGCCCTACGCCCCGGAACTCCGCGAGCGCCCGCGCAATCTGCGCGTCGGGCACGCCGGCTTCTCTCCCCACCGCGATCGCCGCGAGCGCATTGCGCACGTTGTGCACGCCGGCGAGGTTCAATTCGATCGGGAGCTCGGGCGAGCCGGCGCTCTGCGCCACGAAGCGCATGCGGCCTCCGGCGTGGACGACCTCGCGTGCGGCGAGCTGTGCATCCTCCGCGAGCCCATAGGTCACGACGGACTTTGCCAGCGCCGGCAACAGCGAGCGCACGTTCGGGTCGTCGATGCACAGCACCGCGACCCCGTAGAAGGGGAGCCGCTGCACGAAATTCGCGAACGCCTCGCGCAGCCGCGCGAAGTCGTGGCCGTAGGTTTCCATGTGGTCCGCATCGATGTTGGTGATCACCGCGAGCACCGGCTGCAGAAAGAGAAACGACGCGTCGGATTCGTCCGCCTCGGCGACGAGGAATTCGCCCTTGCCGAGCCGGGCGTGCGCGTCGGCGGCGAGCAGTCTGCCGCCGATGACGAACGTCGGATCGAGGCCGCCCTCGGCGAGTACGCTCGCGATGAGGCTCGTGGTCGTCGTCTTTCCGTGCGTGCCCGCCACCGCGATGCCCTGTTTCAAGCGCATCAGCTCGGCGAGCATCAGCGCGCGCGGAACGACCGCAACGCCTTTGGCCCGAGCAGTGAGAACTTCGGGGTTGTCTGCAGCGACGGCCGAGGAGACTACGACCACGTCGGCGCCGGCGATGTTCTCGGCCGCGTGCCCGACGTGAATGCGCGCCCCCAGCTCGCCGAGGCGCCGTGTGGCCGCGCTTGGGACGAGATCCGAGCCGGTAACTCGATAGCCTTGCGTCAGGAGCACCTCCGCTATTCCGCTCATTCCCGCCCCGCCGATGCCTACGAAGTGCACTTGTCTTACCTTGTGCCTCATGCCCCGCGCGCCTCGGTGATGCACGCCTCCGCGACACGCTCGGTCGCGTCCGCGCGCGCCACGCGTCGGGCCGCTTGGGCCATTGCGAGCAGCCGCTCGCGCGAACTGCCACGCAGAAACTCCGCCAGGCGCTCAGCGCTGAGCTCCCGCTGCGGAAGCAAAACGGCCGCGCCCGCGTCGACCAGAAACCGTGCGTTATGCGTTTGCTCGTCGGCGATCGCGCCCGGCAGCGGCACGAGGAGCGCGCCCACGCCGGCTGCCGCGAGCTCGGCAACCGTCAGCCCGCCGCTGCGGCTGATAACCAGGTCGGCCACACCGTACCTGCGCGCCATGTCATCGAGGAACGGCAGACACTCCGCTGCCACGCCGTTTGCCGCATACGCGGCGCGCAGCGCATCGACGTGCGCTTCGCCGGCTTGGTGCGTGACCGCGGGGCGTTCATCGGCACGCAGCAGCGCAAGCGCCTGCGGAACGCAGCTGTTCAATGCTGCCGCGCCGAGGCTGCCGCCGAGCACGAGGATGCGCAGCGGCCCAGTCCGACCCGCAAACCGCTGCTCGGGCGGCGGAAGCGCGACGATGTCGTCGCGGATCGGGTTGCCGACCCACTCCACCTTCGCCGCGTGACGCCCGGCGAGCGCGTCGGGGAAGCCAAGAAGAATGCGATCCGCGCCGTAGGCGAGGATCCGGTTAGCGAGTCCCGCGACAGCGTTCGCGTCGTGAATGACCAGCGGCTTGCTGCATGCCACCCCCATGAGGGCACCCGGAAAGGAAGCGAAGCCGCCGAGGCCGAGTACCACATCGGGGGCCCGCCGTCGTATCACGCGCAGGCTCTGCGCGAAAGCCGCGAGCAGTGCGAACGGCCCAAGCAGCAGCCGCTTCGCGCCTTTGCCGCGGACGCCCGCGAAGTGGATCGCCTCGAAGTCGAGGCCGTGCGCGGGTACGAGCTTCGCTTCCATGCCCTCGCGCGTGCCGAGCCAGAATACCCGCCACCCCTTGGCGATAAGCCGCGCACTCACGGCGAGGCCCGGGAACACGTGGCCGCCCGTGCCGCCGGTGGTGATCATCACCGTCCCCGTCATGCGGTGAACCCTCGCAGCAGCCGCCGATTCTCGTAGTCGACGCGCAGCAGAATGGCCAGCGCGATACAGTTGGCGACGATGCCGCTTCCGCCGAACGACAACAGCGGCAGCGTGAGGCCCTTGGTCGGAAGCACGCCGGTGTTCACACCGACGTTGATGAAGGTCTGCACGCCGAGCCAGATGCCAATGCCATGCGCCACCAGCGCCGCGAAGGGCCTTCCCAGCCGGTCGGCCTGGCGGCCGATCGCATAGGCGCGGATGAGCACCCAGGCGAACAGCGCCATCACCACCGTGACGCCGACGAAGCCGAGTTCTTCCGCAAGCACGGCGAGAAGAAAATCCGTGTGCGCCTCCGGCAAGTACAAGAGCTTCTCGACGCTCGCGCCGAGGCCCACGCCGAACCATTCGCCGCGGCCGAAGGCGATCAACGAATGCGAGAGTTGATAACCCTTGCCATAGGGATCACCCCAGGGGTCGAGGAAGGCGGTGAAGCGCTGCAGGCGGTAGGGAGCGGCGCGAATGAGAATCCACAGCGCCACGGGCAGCAGCACGCCGAGCGCGCTCAGCAGACGCCAGTCGAGACCGCCGAGGAAGAGGATGCCGAAGGCGATGGCGATGATCACCACACAGGCGCCGAAATCCGGTTCGTGGAGGAGCAGCGCGCCGGTGCCGATCATCACGGCGAGCAGCGGCAGGAACCCGCGCAGCAGCGTCTGTCTCAGCGGCTGTTGCGCGTGCAGGAACTCGGCCTTGCGCACGGCGTAGCTCGCCGCGTAGAGGACGACGAAGAGCTTCATGAATTCGGAGGGCTGCAGATTCGCGACCCCGAGCGGCAGCCAGCGCCTGCTGCCGTTGATCGAACGACCGACGCCGGGAACCAGCACTGCCGCGAGCAGGGCCGCTCCGGCGACGAACAGGTAAGGCGCGAGGATGGCCCAAGCCTTGAGCGGAATCTGGAAAGCAACCAGCGCTGCCGTCACCCCGACCGCGACGAACAGCGCCTGTCGCGCGAGGTAGTACCACGCGTGGTAGCCGGTGAAAGCCGATGTTTCGGCGGTTGCGATCGAGGCCGAGTAGACCATCACCAGCCCAATGGCGAGCAGCAGCAGTGCAGCCCAGGCGAGCGTCGCGTCGTAGGTGAGCATCGCGCGCGGCCCGCGCGCGGAGGCGGCGAAGAACGAGAGCCTGGGCAGCGCCGCGCGCAGCATCGTATCCCTAGGCATGCGCGGCCTCCCGCGCGTGCGCGGCTACCGCTGCCTTGAACCGGTCTCCACGCTCGGCATAGTCGCGAAACATGTCGAGGCTCGCACATGCCGGCGACAGCAACACGGCGTCGCCCGGCTGCGCTCGCGTCACGGCCCGCGCTACGGCCACTTCGAGCGCTGGCGCGGCCTCGATGGGTGGCGACACGCCCGACAATGCCGCAGCGATCGCCGGTGCGTCGCGCCCGATCAGGACGACCGCGCGGCAGTGGGCGTTCACGCCCGCCTTCAGCGGCGTGAAGTCCTGCCCCTTGCCTTCGCCGCCCGCGATGAGCACAGCGGGGCGCTCCAGACCATCGAGTGCGGCCAGCGTCGCGGCCACGGTCGTGCCTTTGGAATCGTTGACGAACAGAACGCCGCCGATCTCTGCCACGCGCTCCATGCGGTGTGGCAGACCCCGGAAGGCGGACAGCGCGCCAAGAACTTTCTTGTCGATCTTGCTTACCGTGGAGGCGAGCGCGAGCGCAGCGAGGGCATTGAGCAGGTTGTGTCTGCCGACGAGAGAAAGCTCGCTCGCCGCGAGCAGCAGCGCGCCACCCCGGGCGAGCCGGAGCGAGCCCTTGGTCTGCACGAGTCCCCAGTCGTCTTCACCTTCCGGGATTCCACCGCCGAAGGTATGCACGACGCGCCCCGGCAGTCTCATCGCCAGCGAGCGGGGATCGTCGCGGTTGAGGATCTGCTCGCCATCTCCAGCGAAGACGCGTGCTTTCGCCGCCGCGTAGGCGTCGATGCCCGCATACCGGTCGAGGTGGTTCTCCGTGACATTGAGCACGGTTGCCGCCGACGGCTTGAGGCTCGTGGTCGTCTCGAGCTGAAAACTCGACAGCTCGACCACGAGGACGTCCGGCCAAGGCGCGCCCCGCTCGTACGCGTCCAGGGCATCGAGGACCGGCTCTCCGATGTTGCCAACCGCAGCGACGCGCAGCCCCGCAGCGCGCAGGAGCTCGGCGACCAGGGAGGTGACTGTGGTCTTGCCGTTGGAGCCCGTGATGCCGAGAAGCCTTTGGCCCGGGTGAAGCGCCCGCGCGAAAATCTCGATATCGCCGACGAGCTCGACGCCTCGATCGACGGCGGCGAGAATCGACGGCTGGTCCTTTGCGAGGCCCGGGCTGATGATGATCAGCTCCGCCCCCGCGAGCGTCGCGTCGTTGATTGGCCCGGTAGTGATCGCGATCTGCGGCAGCTCAGCGCGCAGCTGCGCCGCGCGCGGCGGATCCGGCCGCGTATCGGCCACCGCGACGCGTGCCCCGCGGCGCGCCGCCCAGCGCGCCGCCGAGAGTCCGGTAGCTCCGAGCCCGAGCACGACGACACGGCGGTTTCGCATGTCCATGGTCAGCGCAGCTTCAGCGTCGACAGACCGAACAGCACCAGCAGCATCGTGATGATCCAGAAGCGGACCACGACCTGATTCTCCTTCCACCCCTTGAGCTCGTAGTGGTGGTGAATCGGAGCCATGCGGAAGACGCGTTTGCCGGTGAGCTTGAACGAGGTCACCTGGATCACGACGGAAAGCGTCTCCAT
>DASVFM010000214.1:0-7812 GCA_036380055.1 Casimicrobiaceae bacterium | reverse complement strand
GCGGGCCCAGGCCGAAAGCGAACCCGCTCGAAGCGCCGGCTTGGCGCCGTGATCGATGACGACCGCCAGATCAGGGTTTGCCTCGAGAAATGTCAGCAGCGGTCGCAGATGCTCGGGCCTGACCAGCGCATCGAAGCGCAGCCCGAGGTCGACCGCTGCCGCGAGCGCCGGCCGCAGCCCGGCGCCGAGGATCCACCGCGGATCGGGTAGGTCCTGTAGCATCGCCCGTATCCCCCGCAGCAGTGGGTCAGTGGCAAGCGCCGCGATTCGGTCCGGGGCGTTTGGCGCTTCCAGATCGACCCAGCCGACGACCGCGGCGACATACGGCGTCTTCGCGGCAATGCCGAGGAGGTAACGGGTCTCCGCCTCGGTCGGCGCCGCCTGCACCAGCACCGTGCGATCGATCGCTGCCTCTTTCAGCAGCGGGGCAAGATCCCTCGGTCCGAAGTCACGATAGATACTGCCGGATTCCGGCGTGAGCCAGCCATAGTCGCCACGAGACAGCGACCAGAAGTGCTGGTGTGCGTCGACGGCGAAGGTCATGCACTGTCTCCGCCCACAGGACACGGCGCGTCCAGGCGCAGGAGCCCTTCCGCCTTCAGCTCGCGCCACAAGTCGGCCGGAATCGCGATCTGAAGCAAGGCAAGATTCTGCCCGACCTCCGCTCGCGTTCTGGCACCGGGAATAACCGACGCCACGGCGGGATGGCCGTAGGGAAACTGGAGCGCCGCCGCCGCGAGCGGAACCCGATGTCGCTTGCACACCGCCTCGATCCTCCCAACGCGCTCGGCCACCTGGGTGGGCGCGAGCCGATAGTCGTATCGCGCATCCCGCGTGGCGCCGGTGGCCAGGATTCCCGAGTTGAAAGGCCCACCCACGATCACGCCGATCTGCCGCGACGCGCACAGCGGCAGCAACGCGTCGAGTGCGCCCTGCTCCAGCAGCGAATAACGCCCCGCAAGCAAAAGACAGTCGATATCGACCGTGTCCGCCACGGCAAGACAAACCTCGACCTCGTTCACGCCGAGCCCTATCGCCGCTACGACCCCGTCGTCCCGCAGCCGACATAGGGCCTTGAAGGCTCCGTTCACCGATTCGTCGAAGCGTCGCTTCTGCTCGTCGATGCCGTGGGTGCGCACGTCGATGTCGTGCACCAGCAGGATGTCGATCCGGTCCGTTCCCAGGCGCTGCAGGCTGTCCTCGAACGAGCGCATCGCGCCGTCGTAGCTATAGTCGTACACCGCGCGAAACGGCAAGGCGTCCGCATACCCGTCGAAGGCTTCTCCCGCGTCCCGTCCGGCTCGTAGCACGCGGCCCACCTTGGTCGACAGCGTGAAGCTGTCGCGTGGGTACTGGCGAAGCACTTGCCCGCAGCGGTGCTCGCTCATCCCGTGCCCGTAGAGCGGCGCCGTGTCGAAGTAGCGGATGCCTCCGTCGTACGCCGCGCGCACGGCCTCCAGCGCCTCGTCTTCCGCCACGGGGGTGTACAGGTTGCCGAGCGGGGCGGCCCCGAAACCGAGACGGGACACCGGCGGGCCATTGCCGAGCGGCGTCCGCCGCAGCGCTTCGGGCAACGTGATCACGCTCTATCCATCGCCGGCGAGCGCGCCGGCCATCAGCAGCACGTTGCCGTAGAGCCTTCGTTCTCCGCTCGATACGATGGCGAAGGCCTTGCTCGCCCGTTCGTAGAATTCGAAGCGTCCGAGCTCTGAAACCTGGGTCGCGCCGCCCGTCGCACGATCGAGAGCGGTGCGGATGCTAGCGACTGCCGTGGTCGCAGCATCGATGCCTGCGTCCACCCGCATGATCGACGCGGGATGAGGCACTGCGCGGTCGAGCGGTAGCACGGTCAAGATCGCCTCAACCAATTGCGCGGTGCCGACGCCCCGCATCCCGATCAGGCGCCGGGCCAGCGAAGCTGCGGGGAAATTCGCGTCGACCACCGCCAGTTCGTCGCCGTGCCCCATCGACGCCAGCGCGAACAGGAGGTCGGGCCCCAGCAGCGGATGGATCGATTTCAGCACTTGGACTGGCCCATGAGTCGGCCGCGGCGCTCGCTAGCGCGGATCATGATGTCGTGCAGCAGGTACGCGAGGCGGCTGCGGCACCACGGTTGCCCTGATTGCGGGTCGTACTCGCCGGGCATGGCGAAGGCGGCCGGGGCGAACGCGTCGACGCCGAACTGGCGGACGGTCGCCACGCAGCGCCACAGGTGGTCACTGAAGCCAACCACGCCGACCGTACCGAGCGCGCGGCGGTCGGCTTGCATCGCCATGACCGCTGACACCACGCCGCCGGTGCTAAGGTACACGGGCTCGGCGCGCTCGTCGCGCCCCGGATAAATTGGCGTGAGCTTCTCCTGCGCCACCCGGGAGCCGATCGCCTCGGCCACTTCCCACTGCGCGTAGATTCTCGCGCCTTTCAGCCGATGCAACCGGATGGCGACATCGGCGAGGGCCTCGTTCACCGGCCCCGGTGCGCGATTTCCGTTCGGCAGCATTCGGTTGCCGAAGGTGAACGCCATGATCGTGTCGATTTGCCCCGGATCGGTCTCCGGTGCGCGCCACGAAAGGACGTCCTCGTACAAGACGCCCGCCAGCTCGCGCGCGGTCTCGCGATCACCGAGCTCGCCCTCGAGGTGCGCTTCGATCGCGGTGAGGAGGCTAGGGGATTCCATGGGTCAGCTCCGCTGGGTATCGCAGGGCGCGTTCGATACAGACCATTGTTTGCGGGTCATCGATCACGCTCACCCCTTGATGCTGCCCGCCGTGATGCCACGCACGAGATAGGAGCGCACGAAGAAAGTGAAGACAACGACCGGAAGCATGACGAGCGATCCCGCCGCCGCGATTTTTCCCCATTCCCACCCTTCGTACTGCATGAAATTCACAATCGCCACGGGGGCGGTCATCGCGCTCGTGCGCGTCAGGATCAGCGCGAAGAAGAAGTCGTTCCACGACAGGATGAAGCACAGCACGCCGGTCGCTGCCACCCCGGGTGCGGCGAGCGGCAGA
Organism: Casimicrobiaceae bacterium; assembly: GCA_036380055.1. Classification (GTDB taxonomy): domain Bacteria; phylum Pseudomonadota; class Gammaproteobacteria; order Burkholderiales; family Casimicrobiaceae; genus PALSA-1003. The sequence goes on along the minus strand of DASVFM010000214.1, from coordinate 4,798 downwards.
GCGATACGTCGGAACGCGCCCCAGACGGTGCAGCCATCGATCCAGGCCGCCTCCTCGAGCTCGCGCGGGACGCTGTCGAAGAAGCCCTGCATCATCCAGATGACGAGGGCAAGGTTGAAGGTGAGGTAGATGACGACGAGGCCCGCGACCGTGTCGAGCAGGTGCAGGTAACGGTAGGCGAGGAAGAACGGAATCGTGAACGCGATCGGAGGCGCCATGCGGGTCGAGAGTATCCACAGGGCGAGCGCTCGCCGCGCCCGGAAGCGCCCGCGGGACAGTGCATACGCCGCCGGCACGCCGATCAGCAGCGACAGCGCGGTCGAGCTCGCGCTCGCGGCAACGCTGTTGGCGAACGATTTCGGGAAGTTACCGATCCATAGCGCGCGGTAATTCTCGAGCGTCGGCACGAAGCGCAGGCGGTAACCCATGATGTCCTCGTCCGGGCGCAGCGACATCTGCAGCATCCAGAGGAACGGGGCCAGGACGACCACGAGCAGCGCCAGCGCCGCGCCGCGCCGCAGGATGCTCCAACGACGACGCGAGGCCCGCGGCGGGGAGCGCGCCAGGCCATCGAGGGCGGCCGCATGGCTACTCACGGTTGCCAACGCCCGTGTCGAGCCGCCCCACGAGCAGGCTCAGGACAAATACCCCGCCGACCATCATCGTGGCGATCGCACTGCCGTAGCCCCAGTAGGAGAAATTGAAGGCCTGCACGAAGCCGTAGTAGTTGGTGACCTCGGTCGCGGTTCCGGGCCCGCCGTTGGTGAGAACATAGATAAGCGGGAACGCCTTGATGCTGTCGATCAGACGGAACAGCGCGCAGACGACCAGCGTCGGCCGCACGTAAGGCAGCATGATGTAACGGAACATCTGCAGGCGGTTCGCACCGTCGATGGCCGCCGCCTCGAGCGGATCGCTCGGGATCATCTGCAGCGCGGCGAGCGTCATCAACATCGTGAACGGGAACCATTCCCAGGTCTCGGCAAGGACGATCGCCCATATCGCCGTATCCGCGTTGGTGATCAGAGAGCCGAGCGGCAGCCCTAGGGCAGCCAGAGCACGATGAACCGGGCTCACGTCCGGCGTGTAGATCACCTTCCATATGATGGCGACCACGATCGGTGGCAGCACCATCGGTATCAAAAACACCGTGCGGATCGCTTCCAGCAGTCGCGAATGCGCATTGAGCAGCAGTGCAACGCCAAGGCCTGCCGCAAGCTGCAGCACGACCGTCGCGACGGAGAGCTTGACCTGCACCCAGACCGAATTGAGGAAGCGGGCATCGGTCAATGCGTCCTTGTAGTTGCCCAACGGATGCGAAAAATCGAACGCCGACTGCGGAACGACCAGGTTTAGCGGCGTCAGGCTCGTTACAACGAGATAGAGCGCCGGCCCGAGTGTAATGATTGTCAGCACGAAGAGCGCCGGAGCGAGCCCCAGCGCGAAGGCGCGGGACCGGTGCCACTCCCGGTCCCCCGACCTGGTCAGCGCAGCCACCGCGGCCGCTCAGAGATTGATGCCGGACCGCTTGAGCTGGGTCACCGCGTTCGCCTGGGCCTTCTGCATCGCGTCCTTGGCCGACATCTGCTTCGATGCGATGTTCTGGATTGCGATGTCGATCTCCTTGTCCACCTGCGGATAGACGGGAACGGTCCTGTATTTCATGTAGCCGCTCGCGCCGAGCTCGACGGTATCGAGGTAGATCTTCGCGACGTCGCGGCCGTTGATCATGAGCTTTTGCTTGAAATCCGGTTGTTCGATCACAGAGCGGCGCGTGATCGACGTGTAGCCCTTCTCGCGCACCATCCTGTCGATCATCTGCTTCGACATCGCCCACTTGATGAATTCCCAGGCCGCGTCCTTGTTCTTCGAACCGACCGGAATGCCCCACGCGTGGGTCGACACCGCGGGAAACCGGCCCTTGGGACCGGCGGGAAAGAGCGCGAAATCGCAAGTCGATGCGACCTTGCTGTCGCTCCCGCCCATTTGCACGAGGAACGTCTCGTTATTCGGCGAATAGTTCGCGCGCCCCTGTTTCAGCGCCGCGACGACCTGGTCGTACGTGTACGAGATGACGCCGTTCGGACCATAAGCGGTAAGCAGATTGGCGAAGAAATCCGCGGCGGCTATCGCTTCCGCCGTATCGAGCGTCGGCATTAGATCGCCGGGCGGATCGCGGAAGACATTGCCGCCGAAGCCCTGCAGCCACGGAATCCAGGTCCAGCCGTAGTGGTTATCGATGATGAACCCCGGTACGCCGTCCTTGTTGTGAACGGCCTTCATCAGCGCACTCACCTCGTCAAACGTCCCGGGCATTTGCTTCCCCGCCTTCTGGATCAGATCCGCACGGGCCGCCCCCGACATGATCACATCGGCGATCCACGGAATGCCGTAGAGGCGTCCGCTCTTGTCCTTCATCGATGCGGTGGTCCCTCCGAGAAAATCCTTGGGGGCCCAGTCGGGTGGCGTCTTCTTCGGATCGTTCATGTAGCCGTCGAGTGGCTCGAACCATCCGGCGCCGATCCAGCGGCCGGCATAGATGAACGTGATGTTGAGCACGTCGTAGGACGTTCCCTTGGTCGACAGCTCGACATCCATCCGCTGGTTGTAGATCGGGAACGAGGGCGTCTCGTAGTTGACCTTCGCCCCGGTCTCCTTCTCGAACTCCGGAATGTAGTCGGCAAGATACTTGGGATAAGGCGCGCTCCAGCACGAGACGTTGAGCGTGGTCCCGGACAGCGGCTTGTTGGCGGCGCGGGCGCGCCCGATGAACGGGAATCCGGGCACGAGGCCAGCGGCCCCTGCCATGGCGGCGGCCCCCTTTGTCAACAGTCGTCGCCGCGGCGCGGAGGCGGGGCCGTCGGCTGGCGCTTCATGCCTAACGACGCCGGATCCGTCCCTGCGTTGTGTGCTCGGCTTGTCCATTTCATCCTCCGCAAAGTTGATTGTCGGTTTGAAAACGACCCTGGCCGGGATTTCAGCTCTTACGTCCGCGCGCCGGCCGCGAACCATTCCCGGGAGGCCCGCATGAGCCGCGAACGTGCAACACCGCTGCCATCGTCGCTACTTCGGGCGGAAGACGCTCGGGGCGCTGCCCGATCCGCTTCAGGACGATCTCGACTGCCTTGGCACCTATCGCCCCCGTCGGTTGAGCGATGGTCGTGAGAGCCGGCGTGAAGAGGCTCGCCTCCTCGAAATCGTCGAAAGCGGCGACCGATATTTCCTCCGGGCAACGCAGGCCGAGCTCGCGGATCGCACGCAGCAGCCCCAGCGCCATCAGGTTGTTGGAGGCGAAGACCGCGGTCGGGCGGCGCTTCATTCGCAACAGCCCCAGCGCGGCGTCGTGCGCGCTATCGGAGCGAAAGTTTCCCTGCACGACCAGCTCGGGAGTGGGTCGCAATCCGTGCGCGGCGATCGCCTCCCTGTAGCCCTGCAGGCGCTCGCGGCTGGTCGAAAGCTGCGGCAGCCCGGTGATGAGCGAGATGCGGCGGTGGCCGAGGCCTATCAGGTACTCGATCGCTTCACGCGTCGCGCGCACGTTGTCGACGACGACGGCGTCCATCGGCATGCCCTCGATCCGGCGGTCGAGCGCGAGGGTGGGCGCGCTCTGGTGGACGCGGAAATCCCGGTAGTTGGGGACGCCTCCCGCTGGGGCCCAGATGAGCCCATCGACGCGGCGTCGTCGCATCAGCTCGAGATAGAGCCGCTCCTTCTCGACATCCTCGTCCGAGTTGCACAAGACGACCGCGTATCCCGCGAGATGCGCCGAGTCCTCGACGCTGCGCGCTACCGCCGTGAAGAACGGGTTGGTGATGTCGGTCACGATGAGACCCAGCGTCTGCGTCGTTCCGTTCTTCAAGCTTCGGGCGACATGATGGGGCTGGTAGCCCGTGGCCGCGATCGCGCGCCTGACCCGGCGTGCGAGCGGCTCGCTGACATACTTCGTTCCATTGGCGACTGCAGACACCGTCGCCACGGAGACCCGGGCGGCGCGCGCGATGTCCTTGATCGTCGCCATCCTAGCTAAACGTTTAGCTAAACGATTCGCCAGCCTACCAAGCGCACCATGGACCGTCAAGGCTCTTCTCGACGAGCCGACGGGCGGTCTCAATCCGGCCGAGATCGACCTCGCGTGCGAGCTCGTCAGGCGCATTCGCGACAGCGGCGTCACGGTCATCCTGATCGAGCATCACATGAAGGCGATCATGCGCATTGCCGATCGCGTGATCGTGCTTCATCACGGCGTGAAGATCGCCGACGCGGCGCCGCCGGAGATCGTGCGTCATCCCGAAGTGATCAAGGCCTACCTGGGCGAGCAGGCCGCCTGATGCTCAAGGTGGAGCACCTGCAGGTCGCCTACGGCACGGTGCAGACATTGTGGGATGTCAGCTTCGAGGTGCCGCGCGGCGAGATCGTCGCGCTGGTCGGAGCCAACGGCGCCGGCAAGACCACGACGCTCAGGACGCTGTCGGCGCTGCTCAGGCCGCTGGCGGGCAGCATCATGCTCGACGACGAGCCACTCGCTGGCTGCTCGTCCGAGCAGGTCGTGCAACGAGGCATCGTTCAGGTGCCCGAGGGGCGCCAGCTCTTCCCCGAGATGACCGTGCTCGACAACCTGCTGATGGGTGCGTATTCCACGCGAACGCCCGGCCGCCGCGAACGCCTCGACAAGGTCTTCTCCATCTTTCCGCTTCTGAAAGAGCGCAGCAATCAGATGGCCGGGACTCTGTCGGGCGGTGAGCAGCAGATGGCAGCGATCGGCCGAGGCCTGATGGCGGAGCCGCGGCTGCTGATGCTC
>DASVFM010000213.1:0-3495 GCA_036380055.1 Casimicrobiaceae bacterium | reverse complement strand
ACGGGGTCAAGGAAAAGGGATGCTGGCAGGAGCCAGTCGCGCAAGGAGCTTGTGCCTTCGGGCATAATCCCGTCGAAGAAAGGCCGCGCCAGGACGGCCCGATTGGAGGATCCGCTGGACACGTTTCCCCTGCTGCTGCTGCAGCACGCCAAGGCTCGCCCTGCCGCGCCCGCGACGCGCGAGAAGGATCTCGGCATCTGGCAGACCTGGTCGTGGGCGCAGGTCGCTGCGGAAGTGCGCGCGCTCGCCTGCGGGCTCGCCGCTCAGGGCTTCCGCCGGGGCATGCACCTCGCGATCATCGGCGACAACCGGCCCCGCCTCTACTGGTCCATGGCCGCCGCGCAGGCGCTCGGGGGCATCGCCGTTCCAATGTACCAGGACGCGCCCGCCGCTGAATTCGTCTACGTGCTCAACGATGCCGAGATCGCGTACGCGGTGGTCGAGGATCAGGAGCAGGTCGACAAGGTGCTCGAGGCGACACCGCAGGTGCCGAGCCTGAAGCACATCTATTTCGACGATCCGCGCGGGCTGCGTGACTATGAGGGCGTGGCCAGCCTGGAGCGCCTGCTCGAGATCGGCCGCGAATACGACCGCGCGCATCCGGGCTTCTTCGAAGCGGAGGTCGCCAAAGGCAACGCCGACGACGTGTCGATCATGCTGTATACGTCCGGCACAACGGGCAAGCCGAAAGGCGTCTGCCAGACGCACCACGCATTCATCGTCTCGGCGCGCGGCGGCTGCGGCTTCGACAAGCTCGGCCCCGAGGAGAGCATTCTTTCCTACCTGCCGATGGCCTGGGTTGGCGATCATCTTTTCTCGTACGCCCAGTGGCTGGTTGCGGGTTTCACCATCAACTGTCCCGAATCGGCCGATACGGTGATGACCGACATGCGCGAGATCGGCCCCACCTATTTCTTCGCTCCCCCGCGCATTTTCGAGAATCTCCTCACGCAGGTGATGATCCGCATGGAGGACGCGAGCGCGCTGAAGCGATGGCTGTTCCGGCGCTTCACGGCGCTGGCGCGGCGCGTCGGTGCGGAGATTCTCGACGGCAAGCCGGCCCCGCTCGCCGACCGGCTGGCCTATGCCGTAGGCAACTTTCTCGTCTTCGCTCCGTTGCGCAACGTGCTGGGCATGAGCCGCATCCGCGTTGCGTACACGGCGGGCGCCGCGATCGGGCCGGACCTCTTTCGCTTCTACCGGTCGATCGGCGTGAACCTGAAGCAGCTCTACGGGTCGACCGAGACCTGCGCCTACGTGTGCCTGCAGCCCGACGGCGCGGTCAAGTTCGACACGGTCGGCCAGGCGGCTCCCGGCGTCGAGATCAGGATCGCCGACAGCGGCGAGGTGCTCGTGCGCGGGCCGATGCTGCTCAAGGAGTACTACAAGCGCGCGGATGCCACTGCCGAGTCGATCGACCGCGAGGGCTTCTTTCACACGGGGGACGCCGGCGTATTCGTCGACGGCGGCCAGCTCAAGATCATCGATCGCGCGAAGGATGTGGGCAAGCTTGCCTCCGGAGCGATGTTTGCCCCTAACTACATCGAGAACAAGCTCAAGTTCTTCGCCCACATCAAGGAGGCGGTCGCCTTCGGCAACGGTCGCGACAGGGTCTGCGCGTTCATCAACATCGACATGGGCTCGGTGGGGAACTGGGCGGAGCGCCGTGGAATTCCCTACTCGGGATACACCGATCTCGCCGCGAAACCCGAGGTCTATCAGCTGATCAAGGAATGCGTCGAGCAGGTCAATGCCGAGCTCGCGCTGGAGGGCTCGCTGTCCGACTCGCAGATACGCCGCTTCCTCATCCTGCACAAGGAGCTCGACCCGGACGACGACGAGCTCACCCGCACGCGCAAGGTACGGCGCGGCTTCGTCGCAGAAAAATACGCCGTGCTGATCGACGCGCTGTACTCGAGCAAGACATCGCAGTACATCGAAACCCAGGTGAAGTTCGAGGACGGCCGCACGGGGATGGTCGCCGCCGACCTCGCGATCGCCGAGACAAAGGCCCTCCCGGCGGCTGCCGCGCGCAGGGCGGCATAGGCGCAGGAGCGGGTCGTCCAGCATGGTTTCGCAGCGCAAGATCGGTGAGCTCGTACTGAAGGTCGACGGCATCTCGCTCTCCTTCGGCGGCGTGAAGGCCATCTCGGGCGTGAGCTTCGACGTGCGCGAGCACGAGATTCGCGCCATCATCGGCCCCAACGGCGCCGGTAAGAGCTCGATGCTCAATGTGATCAACGGCGTCTACCATCCGCAAGAGGGAACGGTCACGTTTCGCGGCAAGGTGCGGCGCGACATGAACACCTACGATGCCGCGGCGCACGGCATAGCGCGCACGTTCCAGAATATCGCGCTGTTCCGCGGCATGTCGGTGCTGGACAACATCATGACCGGCCGCAATCTCAAGATGAAAGCGACCTTCCTCGAGCAGGCGATCTGGTTCGGCCGCGCGAGGCGCGAGGAATACGAGAGCCGCCGCAAGGTCGAGGAGGTGATCGACTTCCTCGAGATCCAGCACATCCGAAGGACGCCCGTTGGCCGCCTGCCGTACGGCCTGCAGAAGCGGGTCGAGCTCGCGCGCGCGCTGGTGGCGGAGCCCTCGATGCTGCTCCTGGACGAGCCCATGGCCGGCATGAACGTCGAGGAGAAGCGGGACATGTGCCGCTTTGTGCTCGACGTCAACGAGGAGTACGGGACGACGATCGTGCTGATCGAGCACGACATGGGGGTCGTGATGGATATCTCCGATCGCGTAGTCGTGCTCGACTACGGCAAGAAGATAGGCGACGGCCCGCCGGAGGAGATCCGCAGCAACCAGGCCGTGATCGATGCCTACCTTGGCGTAGCGCACTAGGAGACCACGTAGATGTCGTTCTTCTTCGAAGTGCTGGTCGGCGGGCTGCTCTCGGGGGTCATGTATTCGCTCGTTGCGCTGGGCTTCGTTCTCATCTACAAGGCCTCCGGCGTGTTCAACTTCGCGCAGAGCGCGATGGTGTTCTTCGCCGCGCTGACCTACGTCGGCCTGGTCGAGCACGGACTCTCGCCCTGGCTCGCGGTGCCGGCGACGCTGGCGGTCATGGTCGTCCTTGCGCTGCTCACCGAGCGCATCGTGTTGCGGCCGCTCGTCAACCAGCCGCAGATCACGCTGTTCATGGCTACGATTGGGCTGACCTTCTTCATCGAAGGATTGGCTCAGATGGTCTGGGGCGCCAACGTCCGCGGTCTGGACCTGGGTCTCGAGGATGAACCCCTACAGTGGCTCTCCGACAAGACGGGGATCAACGTCTCGAAATTCGACCTGGTCGCCGCCGGCGTGGCGGCGCTGCTGGTGATCGTGCTCGCGTTCTTCTTCAGCCGCACGCGGATCGGGCGTGCCTTGCGTGCCGTAGCCGACGACCACCAGGCGGCGCTCGCGGTCGGAATCCCCCTGCAGTACATCTGGGCCATCGTGTGGAGCGTGGCCGGCGCGGTCGCGCTCGTCGCCGGCCTGCT
>DASVFM010000212.1:0-2475 GCA_036380055.1 Casimicrobiaceae bacterium | reverse complement strand
TCAGCACGCGCGGCTGCGGAACAAATCCGCGGCCGCACGGCGCGGAGGCGATCACGGCAGCTCGCGGACCCGCCAATTCTCTGCGCACGCACTCCTCCCGCTCGGACACGAAGTCGTTGTTCCGGCAGGCGCGCTCGGCGGCCAAGACGTTCCCGAAAGGAAGCCCGTCGCTCCGGAACAGGCTGCTGACCGCGCCCAGAAGGCCCGCGGAAATGACAGCCGACAACAAGGCGGCGACGAAGCACGGCAGGAAGTGCGGCCGGACGAGAGTTGGCTTGGCGTTCATGGGCAGTCTCCTACTGGTTTGTTTGCGTCCGCAACGCGGACCTCTGACCACGCGCCAGTTGTACCATCCTAAATATGCCATCGCGTGTCATATTTATGTGATAGCGTTACGCCCATGCGTGCGAGCCGCCTGCTTTCCATCCTGCTCAGCCTGCAGGCCCGCGGGCGATTGACCGCGGCGGGCATGGCGGAAGAGCTCGAGGTTTCCGAGCGAACGATCCACCGCGACATCGACCAGCTCAGCGCGGCGGGCATCCCCGTGATCGCGGACCGCGGGCGCGCGGGCGGCTTCAAGCTTGCCGATGGTTTCCGCACGCAGCTCACGGGCCTCACCGAAGGCGAAGCGGAGACGTTGTTTCTCGCCGGGCTGCCGGGGCCGGCTGCCGAGCTCGGTCTCTCGGATCTCATGGCGATGGCGCGCACGAAGCTGCTCGCCGCGCTGCCGGCCGGAGCGCGCGCCGCGCGCGTCGCCGAGCGCTTTCATCTCGACCCCGCCGGCTGGTTTCGGGCGACGGATGCGGTGGCCGCGCTGCCTGTCATCGCGCGCGCCGTGTGGAATGAGCGTTACGTCACGTTTCGTTACGGGCCGGCCCGCGAGCTGCGCAAGGTTGGTCCGGTGGGCGTCGTGCTCAAGGCTGGGCTCTGGTATCTGGTCGCGCAGAAGGCCGGCTCGTTCCGAACGTACCGCGTCGGCCGAATGTCCGAAGTCGCGGCGCTGGACGAGCCCTACGAGCGGCCTCGGAAGTTCGACCTCGGCGCCTGGTGGACGAAGTCGTCGCGCGAATACGAGATGAGCAGCTATCGCGGGACGGCAACTATCCGCCTGTCGCCGCGCGGGCTTGCACTGGTCGACATGCTCGGACCTTACGTTGCGCAAGCGGTGGCCGAGACGGCGGGCAAGCCGGACGATCGCGGATGGGTTCGCTGTACGATCCCGATCGAGTCGGTCGAATACGGGGTCGGCGAGCTAATGCGGCTCGGCGCCGACGTCGAAGTCGTCGCACCACCGGCGTTGCGCGCCCGGATGGCACTGAGCCTATCCGAAACGCTGGAGCACTACGCGCGTCAGCGCCCGCTGCGAGCTACGCCCGCACTCGACGCCGGCGGTGGATCACGTCGCCTGCGCCGCAGGCGCTAGTGGCGGAATCGCCGACTCGCGACACGTGCGCGAGCCGACCGGCTGCGATTCAAGTCGGCGGCGGCTTTGCTTTTCGTCCCGGCGCGAGTGGCGGAACGTAACCCGAGACGCGACATTGCCAGGCGTCGAGACGTGCGCCTCGTTCGAAGCGGGTCAGACTGCAGAGGATGACGTCACCCGTGGCGGCGAGGTCGGTCAGCTGCTGGCGCACCACGGCAATGGGCAGATGGATCTCTTTGGCGATCTCCGAATCGAGCCGCTGACCGTATTTTCGCAAGCACGTCAAAACTTCACTAATGGCCGCCGCTCCGCCGGGCATCGATGCCACGTTCGCCACCGGGTGCTTATCGACGGCCATGAAAACGCAAAGGCCGGCGCGGCGCGACGGCGGGGGCCTGCTCGTCTTTGTGCCGGAACGTGATTCGCCCCTTGCTGAGGTCGTACGGCGTCATCTCGATGTTGACCTTGTCCCCGGCGAGAACGCGGATGTGATGCTTGCGCATCTTGCCGGACATATACGCGATGATGTTGTGCCCGTTTTCGAGCCCGACCCGATAGCGTGCGTCGGGCATGACTTCGCTGACGATGCCTGCCATTTCGATGGTTTCTTCCTTGGCCACGCATTGCCCCTTATCGGTGACGTTTGCTCTTGGGCACGCCTCAGGACGTTAGATCGCCGCTAGTTTGGTCGCGGAGATCTTGCCATTGTTGCCGCGCTCCAGCTCGAAGGAGACCTTCTGATTCTCGCTGAGCGTAGCGAGGCCGGCGCGCTCGACGGCCGAAATGTGGACAAACACATCCTTCGATCCATCGTCTGGCTGAATGAAGCCGAAACCTTTGCTGTTGTTGAAAAACTTCACGGTACCTGTAGTCATGTGACACTCCGAATGCGGAATTGCCTCGCGCCTCGTGCGCGAAGCATCAAATTCTCGACGGGGAAAAACTACCAGGGCCGGTGGAAAGGAGAAAAACGGCCCGGAATCGAATTCGACGAGCCCTTATATCATTTTGACTCGAAGCGGGGGTAAACCGATGGAGAAGCTGACTCAGGT
>DASVFM010000211.1:0-19412 GCA_036380055.1 Casimicrobiaceae bacterium | reverse complement strand
GCCGGGCGCTCGACCAACCGACCCGCGTCGAGTTCGAGCACCGGATAGGTCGCCCCTTCCAGCACGTGATCGTCGTCGATCCTCGCTTCGTCGAACCGGCCCTTGAGCCCCGTGCTGTAGAAGATCGCCGCGTTGGAAGAGACGTCAGCGCCGAAAAGATCGAGGGTGACGCTGTAGTGGAAGTTGAGATAACGCTGCAGCGTCGGCAGGTCGATCACGCCGTAGCGGCGTGCATCGGCGGGATCGCTGATTGCATGCTCGGCCATCACCTGTGCCGTCCGTTGCAGGATGCGCGAGATGCCCGTATCGCCGACGAACATGTGATGCGCTTCCTCGGTGAGCATGAAGCGGGTCGTTCGCGCGAGCGGGTCGAAGGCGCTCTCGGCCAGCGCGCATAGCTGGAACTTGCCGTCTCGATCGGTGAAGAAGGTGAACATGAAAAAGGACAGCCAGTCCGGCGTCTTCTCGTTGAAGGCGCCGAGAATGCGCGGGTTGTCGCGGTCGCCGGAGCGCCGCTCGAGCAGCGCCTCGGCCTCCTCGCGCCCGTCGCGTCCGAAGTAGCGGTGCAGAAGGTAGACCATCGCCCAGAGGTGACGGCCCTCCTCGACGTTGATCTGGAAGAGATTGCGCAGGTCGTAGAGCGAAGGCGCGGTGAGTCCCAGATGCCGCTGCTGCTCGACGGACGCCGGCTCCGTGTCGCCCTGGGTAACGATGATCCGGCGCAGGTTGGCGCGGTACTCGCCCGGCACCTCCTGCCACACATCCTCGCCCTTGTGCGCGCCGAAGTGGATCTTCCGCCCCGGCTCTGCCGGGTTGAGAAAGATGCCCCAGCGATAGTCGGGCATCTTCACGTAGCCGAAGTTCGCCCAGCCCTCGCGCTCGACGCTCACCGCGGTGCGCAGATACACGTCGTAGTCCGACGCGCCCTCGGGGCCCATCTCGCCCCACCACTCGCGAAAGCGCGGCTGCCAGCGTTCGAGCGCGCGCTGCAGGGTGCGGTCGTCCGCGAGCCCGACGTTGTTCGGAATGCGCTCGTTGTAGTCGACGCTGCTCATCGCCACGCTCGTCTCATGTTCGCTTCCAGTCGAATTTCGCCTTGGTGCCGGTGCCGAAGACCTTGAGCGCACCGTGCTCCCCGACCGCATTCGGCCGCGTGAAGATCCAGTTCTGCCAGGCGGAGAGGCGGCCGAAGATCCGCGTCGCCATGCTCTCCGCGCCGCCGAAGCGCAGGTTCTGTTCCAGCCCGGTCAGCGCGTCGGGCGAGAACGACGCGCGCTCCTCGATCGCGATGCGCACCTCGTCGTCCCAGTCGATGTCGTCTGGCGCGCTGGTCACGAGCCCCAGCTCGAGCGCACGGGCAGCCGCGAGCGGCTCGCCGCTGTGCTGCCGCAGTAACTCGAGGTGCCCGGGCTCGCCAAAGCGCTCGGCGAGGCGCGCGATGCCACGCAGCGTCGGATAGAGAGCGAAGTTCGCTTCTGACAGCACGATCGCCGGCCCGTGCTGCGCGTCGAGCATGTAGCTCCGGTCCGCAGCCAGCGCCAGCTCGAACAGCGTCCCGGCGAAGCAGCCTTCGCGGTCGACAAGCGCGAACAGGCTTCGCGCCGAAACCTCGAGCCGGGTCAGCGCGCGCCGCAGCCAGCCGATCGTCCGCCGCACGAACCAGTGCTCCCGTTCTCGCGCGAGAAAGGCGTCGTGGGCGAGGATCAGCTCCGGCTCGCCGCGTGTTCGCAATACCCAGGTCCCGATCTCGAGTTCGTTGGTGCGCAGCATCAGGATCGCGTCGTCGAGCTCCCGCGCAAGTTTGAGCGGATACCAGGCTGCGCCGAGCGCAAGCGCCGCCGCCGCATCTGCGGGCGAGCTCATCGCCGGAGCGTGCACGGTGATGTTGGCGACGCGCGCGTCGCGATCGATGTCGACGCGGACCGTCTCGTAGCGATAGCTGTCGTCCTCGATCGCGCGCGAGAGAGGCGTGAGCGAAACGCCTTTCCCCTCGACGCCCGCCGTGAGCTCGACCTCGGCCGCCAGCACCCGCGCCCGCTCCTGCACGGCACGCGCGAAATCAGCGGGCTTGGCGATCGAATCGACGAGGCCCCAGTCGACCGCGCGCTGGCCGCGCACGCCCTCTGTGGTCGTGCAGAAGACGTCGGCGAGATCCCGCCGCACTCGACGTTTGTCCGTTAGCCGCGTCAGGCCGCCGGTGCCGGGGAGCACACCGAGCAGCGGCACCTCGGGCATGCTCACTGCCGAGGAACGATCGTCGACGAGCAGGATTTCGTCGCAAGCGAGCGCGAGCTCGTAGCCCCCGCCCGCGCACGCGCCGTTTACCGCGGCGAGAAAGCGCATGCCGTCGTATGCGCTCGAATCCTCCATCCCGTTGCGCGTTTCATTCGTGAATTTGCAGAAATTCACCTTCCAGGTGTGCGACGACAGTCCGAGCATGTAGATGTTGGCGCCGGAGCAGAAGAGACGCTCGCGGCCTCCCGTGATCACGACGCAGCGGACCTCGGGGTGCTCGAAGCGTACGCGGTTCAGCGCATCGAACAATTCGATGTCGACGCCGAGATCGTAGGAGTTGAGCTTGAGCTTGTAGCCGGGTCGCAACCCGCCGTCCTCGGCCACCGCGAGCGCGAGCGTGGCGACCGACCCGGTGACGGCAAGCTGCCAGTGTCGATAGCTGTCCGGGCGCGCATCGAACAGGACCCTGCCCTCGGCCCGCTCTGTCGTCGACTCCGTCGTCTGGCGATGTTGCATGTTCATCGCGGACAGCCCCAACCGGGTAGTGTTCCGCTAATGTCCATTATAATATAATTTATTGTTATATGAACCATTATAGTATACACATTATGCGGCCTTGGCCGGGACAACGAACGCCTTCAGCTGTGCCAGGCTCTCGTCGACGCTGAGCGCGGACGTGTTGATGATCGCGTCCGCTCGTCGATACATTGCGTCCCGTTCGGCGAGCACGCGCCGAATGTTATCCATCGCCTCGTCGTACAGGTAGTCAGCGGTAACGCGCTCGTCGCGCTGCTCGAGTACGCGCTTCATGTGATCGTCCGGTCGCGCCTGCAGCCACACGGTGAAGCAGGTGGCGAGCAGCAGCTCGTAGCTCCCCGGCTCGGATACGATGCCGCCTCCGGTGGCGATGACGGCTTCGGGCTCCTGACCGACCACGCGTTCGAGCGTCGCGCGCTCGAGCTGGCGGAAGCGGCCCGGGCCGTAGAGCATGAATATCTCGCTGACCGAGAGCCCCGTGTCCTTCTCGATCTCGCGGTCGAGCTCGATGAAGGGCCGCGAGAGCTCGCGCGCAAGGAGCGCACCGAGCGTCGACTTGCCCGCCCCGCGCAAGCCGACCAGGGCCACGCGCCGCGCGCGATCGTCGCGCGCGGCTGCGTAGGTCGAGGCGAGGTGGGTCCGGACAGCCGGCAGCACGTCTTTCGGCAGCCGACGCAGTATCTGCCCGATCAGTGCGAGCTCGACCTCGCCGCTCCCGCCGTCGCGCACGAGTTCCACGAAAGGCACGGCGAGCGCATCGGCCACCTGCTGCAGCAGCTGCAGCGAAATGTTGCAGTTGCCCTCCTCGAGCCGGGCGAGATAGCTCAGCGAGACGTCGGCATCCCGGGCGAGCGTCTTGCGCGTCATGCCCCGCCGCGAACGAGCGGCGCGGACCCGCTCGCCGACGCGCCGCATCAGCGCTGCACCGCGGTCGGCTCGCTGCGAGCGGGCGGGTGGCCGCGGGCGCACCACGGGCTTGACGCTCACCCCGCCTCCCCCCCTCGGCTCCCATAGGGAGCGGGCAAGCAAACCCTGCGCCACGAAGTTCCCATCACATTATCTTAAATCAAGGTTACCTGTGACTATTATAGTATACTGCCTCGTCGTTGCAGACCGCCGTATACGCTGGCGGTAGACGGTGCTGCAGGAGGCGAAGAATTGCCACTGAGGGGTCTGCACCGACAGCGCTCTTGGAGGAGACCATGGAATTAAGCCGGGCCGATCACGGCACCGTTCCTCCGCGCGTCCACATCCCGCGCCGGTACAACGCCGCGTGCGATCTCCTGGAGCGCAACCTCCAGGGCGGACGCGGCGCCAAGGTCGCCTATATCGACGATCGCGGCCGCTACAGCTACAGCGAGCTGGCACAGCGCGTCGATCGCGCAGCCAACGCGCTCCTTGCTCTCGGGCTGGTTCCCGAGCAACGAGTTCTCCTCGCGCTGCACGACACGATCGATTTTCCGTCTGTCTTCCTGGGCGCGATCAAGGCGGGGATCGTGCCGATCGCCGCCAACACGCTGCTGACCGCGACCGACTACCGCTACATCCTCGACGACAGCCGTGCCAACTCGCTGGTCGTCTCTCCGCCGCTTGTGCCGACTTTCGAGGAGGCCTTCCGCGACGGCGGACGCGTGTACCTGCACGAAGTCATCGTCGCCGGCGACGCAGCGCCGCCCTACCGCCAACTGAGCGACCTGCTTGCACGCGCCGGAACGTCCTCCATCGCCGCGGCGACGACCTGCGACGATCCCTGCTTCTGGCTGTATTCCTCGGGCTCGACCGGCGCGCCGAAGGGCACCGTGCACGTGCAGGCGAGCATGATCCAGACGGCGGAGCTCTACGGTCGGCCCGTATTGGGCATTCGCGAGAACGACGTCGTTTTCTCGGCGGCCAAGCTCTTCTTCGCCTACGGACTCGGCAACGCGCTCTCCTTTCCGCTCTCCGTGGGCGCGACGACGGTTCTGATGGCCGAGCGGCCGACCCCGGCCGCGGTGTTCAAGCGCCTTACGGGGCATCGCCCGACGATCTTCTACGGCGTGCCCACGCTTTACGCAGCGATGCTCGCCTCGCCTGAGTTCCCATCCCGCGAATCACTTAGTCTGCGCCGTTGCGTATCCGCGGGAGAGCCGCTTCCCGCGGAGATCGGCCGCCGGTTCCACGAGCGCTCGGGCGTCGACATTCTCGACGGCATCGGCTCGACCGAGATGCTGCACATCTTCCTGTCGAACCGAGCAGACGACGTGCGCTACGGAACCACCGGGGTGCCCGTGCCCGGCTACGATCTGCGCATCGTCGACGAGCAGGGCCATGACGTGGCCGATGGCGAGCCGGGGGAGCTGCTGATCCGCGGTCCGACGGCCGCGATGGGGTACTGGAACAACCGCGCCCGCTCGCGCACGACGTTCATGGGCGAATGGACGCGCAGCGGCGACAAGTACCTGCGCAACGCGGATGGCTTCTACGTCTATTGCGGACGCAACGACGACATGCTGAAAGTCGGCGGCATCTGGGTCTCGCCGGCCGAGGTAGAAGGCGCTGTGATCAGCCACCCCGCCGTGCTCGAGGCCGCCGTGGTCGCCTGGGAAGACGGGGACAGGCTGGTCAAGCCCAAGGCGTTCGTCGTGCTGCGCGACGGACAGCAGGCAGGGCCCGCACTGGCGAGCGAAATCCAGGAGCACGTGAAGCAGCAGCTCGCGCACTACAAGTACCCGCGCCAGGTCGAGTTCATCTCCGAGCTCCCGAAGACGGCGACGGGCAAGATCCAACGCTACAAGCTGCGCGCCGCCCGTCAATCCGTGTAGCATGTGGCGCGCGCTCAAGCAATGAACGTGGTGTGACCACCCGGGGAGGACGACAGCATGGCAACCATCGAACACGGGCAGCAGCGTCGCCGCATCATCCAGGCGTTCGGCGCCGCCGGCGCGCTGGGAGCGCTCGGCGCGGCTGCGCCCGCGCTCTCGCAGACGGACAAGATCAAGGTCGGCTTCATGCTGCCCTACACCGGGACCTACGCCGCACTGGGTCGCGCGATCGAGAACGGTTTCAAGCTCTACGTTAGCGAGCAGGGGGGCAAGCTCGGCGGTCGCGAGCTCGAATACTTCACGGTCGACGACGAGTCCGAGCCCGCCAAGGGCGCCGACAACGTCAACAAACTCATCAAGCGCGACAACGTCGATGTCATCGTCGGCACGGTGCATTCGGGCGTGCAGATGGCGATCGTCAAGGCTGCGCGCGACAACAACACGCTCCTGATCATTCCCAATGCGGGCGTGGACGAGGCGACGGGGCCCCTGTGCGCACCTAACATCTTCCGCGTCTCCTTCTCCAATTCGCAGCCCGGGCTCGCCATGGGGATCGTCGCCGCCCTGAAGGGGTACAAGACCGCGGTGACGATCACGTGGAAGTACGCAGCAGGCGAGCAGTCGATCGGCGGGTTCAAGCAGACCTTCGAGAAGGGCGGCGGCAAGGTGCTGAAAGAGCTCTACGTTCCGTTCCCGAACGTCGAGTTCCAGGCGCTCCTGACCGAGATCGCGTCGATCAAGCCTTCGTGCGCGTACGCGTTCTTTGCCGGCGGAGGCGCGGTAAAGTTCGTGAAGGATTACGCCGCGGCCGGCCTCAAGGACAAGATTCCGCTGCTCGGCGCAGGGTTCCTCACCGACGGCACGCTCGACGCGCAGGGCCCGGCGGCCGAGGGGCTGCTCACCACGCTGCATTACGCAGACAATCTCTCCACGCCGCGCAACAACAATTTCCGCCTTGCCTATGCCAAGGCCTTCAACAGCAAGGCGGACGTCTACGCCGTGCAGGGCTACGATTCGGCGCAACTGCTCGGCATCGGCTTGCGCGCTGTCAACGGCGACATGAACCAGCGCGCACTGCTCATCCGGGCGATGGCCGCAGCCGAGATCGACAGCCCGCGCGGCAAGATCACGCTCTCGCCATCGCATAACGTCGTGCAGGACTTCTACCTGCGCAAGGTCGAGAATGGGGAGAACAAGTCCATCGGTCTGGCGGCGAAGTCGCTCGCCGACCCCGGGCGCGGCTGCTCGATGGGTTGAGATTCTGATAGCACGTCACGTAAGGTGACCGGTTTCGCCGCGTTGGACCCGGCGCTATGCGCCGGTTGACGCGGCGATTCTGTTGCGGGGTGGCGTTCGCCCGATGGACGTTCAGACATTTCTGATCCAGGTCCTGAACAGCGTGCAGTACGGGCTGCTGCTGTTCCTGGTCGCGAGCGGGCTCACCCTGATCTTCGGCATCATGGGCGTGATCAACCTCGCGCACGGCAGCTTCTATATGCTGGGCGCCTATGCGGCGTTCGTCCTCTCCGGGCTGACCGGAAGCCTCTTCGGCGCGATCGCACTGGGGGTACCGCTCGCGGTGGCCTTCGGTTACCTGCTTGAATGGGTCTTCTTCAGCTTCCTCTACCGCCGCGACCACTTACAGCAGGTGCTGCTCACCTACGGCCTGATCCTCGTTTTCGAGGAGCTGCGCAGCTTTGCCGTCGGCGACGACGTGCACGGCGTCCCCGTCCCGGCTGCGCTCTCGGCATCGATTCCGCTCGGATCGACGATGAGTTATCCGGTTTACAACCTCTTCATCTCCGGCGCGTGCCTCGTGGTCGCAGCGCTCCTGTTCGCTCTCCTGCGGCGCACCCGCCTCGGCATGATGATACGGGCGGGCGCATCGAACCGCGAGATGACCCGCTCGCTCGGGATCAACGTCAACTTCGTCTTCCGCGTCGTGTTCGCCCTGGGCGTGGCGCTCGCGGCGTTCGCCGGGATGGTCAATGCCCCGGCGTCGTCGGTCTACCCGGGTATGGGAAACCAGGTGTTGATCGTCTGTTTCGTGGTCGTCGTGATTGGCGGGATCGGCTCGGTTTCCGGGGCGCTCGTGGCCGCGCTGCTGATTGGCGTCATCGACACCTTCGGCAAGGTCTTCCTTCCGGACTATTCGGGGATGCTCGTCTACCTGCTGATGGCGGTCATTCTCGTCTGGCGGCCTGAGGGCCTGTTCCGGCAGAGGGCCGTTTGAGCAGGCTGAGCCGCGCTCTGCTCCTGCTCGCGCTCCTCGCGCTCGTTGCGCTGCCGGCGTTCGCCGGCAAGTTCTATGTCGAGCTGGTGGCCAAGATCATGATCATGGCCGTGTTCGCCATGAGCCTCGACCTGCTCGTTGGCGTGACTGGGCTGGTGAGCCTCGGTCATGCGGCATTCTTCGGCATGGCAAGCTACATGCTCGTGCTCGCCGCGCCCGACCAGTACGCTCCCGTGAGCCTGTGGATCTCGTTGCCGCTCGCGGTAGCAGCGAGCGCCCTGCTCGCGTTTGCGATCGGCGCTCTGGCGCTGCGCACCCGCGGCGTGTACTTCATCATGGTGACGCTCGCCTTCTCCCAGATGGTCTACTTTGTCTTCCACGATACGCGCCTTGCGGGCGGGAGCGACGGCACGTATCTGTACACAAAACCCCAGGCGAGCATCGGCTCGTGGTCGGCGTTCGACCTCGGCAACAGCACGCACTTCTATTACGCGATGCTCGTCCTGCTCGTAGCGACCTTCGCTCTTCTGCAACTTCTCCTCGCTTCGCGCTTCGGACATGCGCTGCGCGGCATCCGCAGTAACGAGCAGCGGATGCGCGCGCTCGGCTTCAACACCTACGCCTACAAGCTCGCGGCGTTCACCATCGCCGGAGCAATCGCCGGGCTGGCGGGTTATTTCTCGGCCGTGCAGTTTGGTTTCGTCAACCCGGAAATGATCTCGTGGCACCAGTCGGCAAACGTGTTGCTGATGGTCATCCTCGGCGGCATGGGTAACCTGTTCGGAGCGATCGTCGGCGCCTTCGCCCTCGTTTTGACGGAGGATCTGTTCTCCTCGCTCACCAAGCACTGGCTGCTGCTCATGGGTGGATTCGTCATCGCCGCCGTAATCCTGCTGCCGCGCGGCCTGACCGGAGGCGGGCTCGCGTGGAAGAACCGGCTCAAGGATGCGCGCGATGGCTGAAGCGCTGCTCGCCGCGAGGGAGCTCACCTTCCACTTCGGTGGCCTGGTCGCGGTCGATCGTGTCTCGCTCGAACTGCGCCGCGGCGAGATCCACGCGCTGATCGGCACCAACGGTGCGGGCAAATCGACGTTGATCAATCTCCTCGCGGGGGAGCTCGCCGCCAGCTCCGGGACGATCGCTTTCCGCGGCGAGCCGGTGGCGCGTCCGCAGCCCCAGCGCATGGCACGACTGGGCATCGGCAGGACCTTTCAGCGCAGCAACGTCTTCGCCGAGCTGAGCACCTTCGAGAACTGCCGTCTCGCTGCGCAAGCGCGCCTACCCAGGGCGTGGGCCGTGCACGAGAGCGCGCGCCGCTGCGAGGCGAGCACGGCCGACGCGGCGCACGTGCTCGACACCGTTGGGCTTTCCGCGCGCAGCGGCGTCGCGGCAAGCGCGCTGTCGCACGGAGAACGGCGCGGGCTCGAGATCGCCATGTGCCTCGCTACCGATCCGCAGGTGCTGCTGCTCGACGAACCGCTGGCGGGCATGGGCGTCGACGAGTCACAGCAGGTGCTCGGGGTGCTGCGTTCGCTCAAGGCCGAGCGCGCCATTCTTCTGGTCGAGCACGACATGGATGCAGTGTTCGCGGTTGCCGATGTGATCACCGTGATGGCCGACGGCAGCGTGCTTGCTTCCGGCCCGCCTGCGCGCGTGCGCAACGACGAGGCAGTCCGCGCTGCATACCTTGGAGAGGCGATCTGAGACTCGGCATGACTGCGCTGATCGAAGCCCGCGGCATCCATAGCTACTACGCCTCGAGCCATGTCGTTCGCGGGGTTGACTTCGGCATCTCGCCGGGCGAGACCGTCGGCCTGTTCGGGCGCAACGGCATGGGCAAGACTACGCTGCTGCGCAGCCTTCTCGGGCATGTCGTGCCACGGCGAGGCACGGTCCTCGTACGTGGCGTCGAGGTCACGGGTCAGCCGCCGGAGCGCATCGCGCGCGCGGGGATCGCCTACGTCCCCGAAGGCCGGGCGGTGTTCCCGAATCTGTCCGTACGCGAGAATCTGCTCATGGCAGCGCGCGCGGGGACGAACGGCGCGCGAAGCTGGACGCTCCAGCGCGTGCTCGCCACGTTTCCGCGCCTCGGCGAGAGGATGTCGCATCGCGGGGATCAGCTTTCCGGCGGCGAGCAGCAGATGCTCGCGATCGGGCGGGCGCTGCTCACCAATCCGGATGCGCTCCTGCTCGACGAGGCCACGGAAGGACTTGCGCCTGTGATCGCGCAGGAGATCTGGCGCGTCATCAGCTCGATCCGCGAAGCCGGCGTGGCCACCGTGATCGTTGACCGCAACGTCGGCGCGGTCCTCGCGCACGCGGACCGCGGAGTGATCCTGGTCAAGGGAGAGATTGTCGCCGATCTGCCGAGCGCGGAGCTGCGCGCGCGCGCGGACCTTCTGCACCGCCATCTGGGCGTCTGATGCCGTTCGCGAGGGCGGGCGGGCATCGCCTCGAGTACCGGTGGTTCGGCGGCGCTGCGCGCGCCGCGGCGCCGCCCATCGTCATGCTGCACGAGGGGCTCGGGTCGGTGTCGCTGTGGAAGGATTTCCCGGCGCGCCTCGCCAAGGCGACCGGGCGGCGCGTGCTCGCGTACTCGCGCTACGGTTACGGCCGGTCGGAACCGCTCGCCGAACCGCGCAGGGTCGACTACATGCACGTCGAGGCACTGCAAACGCTGCCCGAGTTTCTCGACGCGCTCCGCGTGCACGAGCCGGTGCTCTTCGGCCATAGCGACGGCGCTTCGATCGCGCTCATCCACGCGGCGCGTGCTGGGCGTCCCGTGAGCGCTATCGTTGCTCTCGCGCCTCACGTTTTCGTCGAACACCACGGGGTGGAGAGTATCGCGAAGGCGCGGCTCGCATATCTGGAAGACGATCTGCGCGAGCGGCTCGCCCGGCGCCACGCCGACGTGGAGAGCGCATTCTGGGGCTGGAACGACATCTGGCTGAGCGCCGATTTCCTGGACTGGAACATCGAGCCACTGCTCCCCGAGATCGTCTGTCCGCTATTCACGATTCAGGGGCTCGACGACGAGTACGGGACGCTCGAGCAGATCGAGCGCATCGCGCGAGCGGTGCGCCTGCTGCGGCGGCTCGAGCTCGCGGACTGCCGGCACTCTCCGCACCGCGATCAGCCCGACGCCGTGCTGGCAGCGACTGTAGCGTTCCTGCGCGCGCTGTGAGCAGCGGCGCTCGCCGGCGGCCGGCCTGCTAGAATGCTGACGAAAGTCCTTTCATACTCGCTCAGAACCATGAAGTGGCAGGCCTGGCACCCCCGCTGGAGCCTCGCGCTCCGCATGCTTTGCGTTCCGTTGCTCACGGCGATGCTCCTGCCGCAGCAATCGTTCGCACAGGCCGAGCAACGCGTGCTCGTCACGGACGCGAAGCTCGCGCTCGCGACCTTCATCAACGACCCGGACATGAACTGGCTGCAACGGAACCTCGGCGACGCCAAGGCCGTGCTGATTGCGCCGAGAATCACCAAGGCAGGGTTCATCGTTGGCGGCTCGGGCGGTCGAGCCGTGGCGTTTGCCCGCGACCCCGACACCGGCCGCTGGGCGGGGCCGGCCTTCTATACGCTCGCCACGGCCAGCGTCGGTTTCCAGGCGGGCATCGCGGTATCCGAGGTCGTGACGCTGGTGATGACTGACCGGGGCGTGAATTCCCTACTCTCGAGCTCGTTCAAAATCGGTGGCGACGCGAGCGTCGCGGCCGGGCCCGTCGGGGCCGGCGCGCAATCGACCCTCACGGCCGACCTCATTTCCTTCAGCCGAGCCAAGGGCGTGTACGGCGGATTGAATCTCCACGGGACCATCGTGTCCGTCGCGGACGATTGGAACGACCTCTACTACGAGCGCTCCGTCGACACAACCGGCATCCTGATCCGCAGGAGTGTGCACAACCGCCAAGCGAACGAACTCCTCAACATGCTCGCCTCGGCCGCGAAAAAATAGCAGCAGGCCGGCCGCATCGAGCGGCACCGAGCTACGCGAGATCGCTCAACCGCCACGCCCGAGGTCTGATCTTGTGCCTGTATCTACTCTCCGGCAGTGGACGACGGTTACTACGTGAAGATGAATGCCCCGGCGTCCGGCTCCCACACGCTGCACATCCACGCGGAGCAGCCAAGCGAGGGCTTCGTGCTGGACGTCATCTATAACCTCAACGTGTGCCGGTCGCAAAGAGACGAGGAGCAACGACGTGGCCACTGGCGACAGCGAAAGCACACACGCGGTCGCAGCGGTCACGTCGCTTTCGTCCGGGTGGAGCTTCCTTCAGCTGCCGACGACATGCACCGCGACCTCGCGCCGATGCGGCTTCACCCGGTGCTCCCAGAGGTAGATGCCCTGCCAGGTGCCGAGCGCGAGTCGCCGCGCCACGAGCGGTATCGAGAGTTGAGTGGCGCTTAGCGCCGCCCGCACATGGGCGGGCATGTCGTCGGGACCCTCGTCGCGATGGCGGAAGAGTGCATCGCCATCGCGTACGAGACGGGCCATGAAACGTTCCAGATCCTCGCGTACGAGCGGATCGGCATTCTCCTGAACGAGCAGGCTCGCCGACGTGTGTCGAACAAACAGCGTCAGCAGCCCGCTTTCGAACCCGGTCGACGTTGCAAACTCAGCGACGGGACGGGTGATCTCGACCAGCCCACGACCCGGGGTGTCGAAGACCAGCATAGTGCTTGCCTGGCGAAGCATGCACAAAAGGATAGACCTGGGTGGCCGCCAGTTCGGTCCGGCTGGCGGAATGTCGCCGATGATACGCTGGCCCCGCGTCTGTGCGAGTGACAACTACTCCCCGGCCGCCCGCGCAGCCGAAGCACCCTTGGGCCGATGCGCCAGCCATACCACGGGAATCAGGAGCACCAGCAATGCCGCGGAGAGGTTGAACACGTCGAGCGCCCCCATCGTGAAAGCCTGCTGATTGACGAGCTGATTGCCAAAGGCGTAGGCCTGGTCGGTCGACAGGCCCGCGGATTGCAGCGTGGTGAATGCCCCCGTCGCGTTCCGGTCGAAGCCCGTCAGGTGCTCCGCGAGCTGGGCATGATGCAGGCTTGCCCGATGGTCCCAGAACGTGGTGACGATGGAGGTGGCGAACGAGCCTGCCGTGATGCGTACGAAGTTGCTCAGCCCGGTGCCGGCCGCGATCTGCTCGGGCCTGAGGTCCGCCAGCGCGATGCCGATGAGCGGGACGAAAAAGCACGCCACCGCCGCGCCCTGGACAATCGTCGGAAGAGCGATCGTCGCGAGGTCTGCCTGCGGCGTGAGATGACCACGCATCGCGGCGACGACGGCGAAGATCACGAGCGAAGCTGTCGCCACGAGCCGTGGATCGACGCGCTGCGCGTTCCTGCCCACGAGGGGCGTCAGCATGATGGCCAGGATGCCCACCGGAGCGAGCGCGAGGCCGGCTAAGGTGGCGGTGTACCCCATGTACTGTTGCAGCCAGAGGGGTAGCAGCACGATGCTGGCGAAATAGGCGCCGTAGGCGAGCGCGAGGGCCAGCGTGCCGGTCCAGAAGTTGCGCTGCGCGAAAAGGCGCAGATCGACCACTGGGTGCGCTTCGGTCAATTCCCAGACGCAGAACAACACGAAGCCGAGCGCGGCCACGATGGCGAGCGCGACGATGGCATTGGAGCCGAACCAGTCGAGATCTTTGCCCCTGTCAAGCATGATCTGCAGCGACGCGACCCAGGCGACGAGCAGGAAGAGCCCGACGCCGTCGATCGGCAGCCTGTGCCGCGGCGACTCGCGCTTCGCGTAGATCATCCAGGTGACGGCGACGGCAACGATGCCGATCGGCACGTTGATGTAGAAGATCCATGGCCACGATACGTTGTCGGTGATCCAGCCGCCGAGCACGGGACCGACGACGGGGGCGACGAGCGTAGTCACGCCCCACAAGCCGAGCGCGGTGCCCGCCTTCTCCTTGGGATAGCTCGACAGGAGGAGCGTCTGCGAGAGGGGGATCATCGGACCCGCGACTGCGCCCTGGATTACGCGGAACGCGATCAGCATGCCCATCGACGGCGCGAGTCCGCACAGCAGCGATGCGAGCACGAAGAGCAGCGTCGAGACGGTGAATAGCCTGACCTGTCCGTAGCGCTGGGTGAGCCAGCCCGTGAGCGGCAGGGCCACGCCGTTCGCGGCGGCGAACGAGGTAATGACCCACGTACCCTGATCCGGAGAGACGCCGAGGTCGCCTGACATTGCCGGAATCGACACGTTGGCGATCGAGGTGTCGAGCACGTTCATGAACGTGGCGAGCGCTACAGCGATCGTGCCGAGCACGCGTGTGCTGCCGCTAAGCGGTGCGAGAGGCGCGCTCGCGCTGGGGCGCAGTGCCGCGCCGGTGTTGGCGGGCGTTGGGCCGGCCATGTCCTTGTTGATCCTGAAAACGGCGGTTCAGCGGACCGCTGCGTAGGCCGAACGGTTCCCCGCTCGCGCCGCGGGCCCGAATGCCGCGAGACGATCTGGCGCCGCGTCGCGCGCCACCGGCTTGTCGCCGGCCGGGATCGCGGTGCCTCCGTTGGCTGCGATGATCGACTTCACGCGCTCGCTCGCCCTATCGTCGAGCGGGCCAAACACGCCGGTGGTGTAGTCGTGCGGCGATTGCGCTGCCTGCGGCAGCCGCTCGCCGTCGCGCCTGCGCGTGTCGACCCTGACCTGCATCGACAGCCCGATCTGCAGCGGATGCGCGGCGAGCTCCTCCGGCTCGAGCGCGATGCGAACCGGGACGCGCTGGACGATCTTGATCCAGTTCCCGGTGGCGTTCTGCGCCGGAAGCACAGCGAAGGCGGAGCCCGTGCCGGCGCCGAAACCGGCGATCCGGCCGCGATAGTCGACCTTGCCTCCGTACAGATCCGCGGTCAGCGCCACCGGCTGGCCGACGCGCATCCCCGCGAGCTGTGCCTCCTTGAAATTGGCGTCGACCCACACCGCGTCGAGCGGCACGATGGCCATCAGCGGCGCGCCGGGTCCGACGCGCTGACCGAGCTGGACGCTGCGCTTCGCCACGAATCCCGACACGGGCGCCGGCAGCGTGGTCCGCGCGTAAGTCAGGTACGCGTCGCGCACGCGCGCGGCTGCGGCCCTGACCTCGGGGTGATCTTCGATCGTCGTGCGATCGGTGCGCGCTCGATTCGCCTCGAGCTGCTGCTGTGCGGCCGCGAGCGCAGCCTGCGCGCTGCGCACCGCGTCACGTGCGTGCTGCAGCTCCTCGCCCGAGACGGCGCCGGACGCACCGAGGCGCTCGCGTCGCGCGAGATCGTCCTCGGCGCGCTTCAGATCCGATTGCTGCAGCTCGGCCGCGGCGCGCAGCTGGCCGGTGGTCGCGAAGAGGTTGCGCACCTCGCGCACCGTCTTCGCGAGCTCGGCCTCCGCGCGATCCAACGCCACTCTCGCATCCGCCTGATCGAGCTCCACCAGCGTCTGGCCCTCCTGGACGAACTGCGTGTCGTCCGCGTGAATGGCGACGACGGTGCCCGCGATCTGCGGCGTGATCTGCACGACGTTGCCGCTGACGTAGGCATCGTCGGTCGTCTGCACGTATCGCGACACGAGCATCCAGTACGCGCCGTACGCCACACCCGCGAGCAGAAATGATCCCAGCACCGCCGCGATGAGCGTGCGCCGCCTCGCCGTCATCTTGCCGTTGGCCGGCGCAGGGTTCGTATTAACTGCTGCTTTCGATGTGTCGTCTGCCATGATGTTCTCCTGCCGTATTCAACGCGCCCGCCGGTCAGCAACCCGCGCGAGCCCCGCCCCGACGCCGTCGAGCGCGCGCGAGATGTCGCTCATCTGCGCGACTTCGCTCGCGACCGCGGTGGCCGGCGCGCGCTTGATGAACCAGGATTCGCCGGCCATGATCGCGACCGCGCCGAGCGCAATCGCAAGCGCGAAGAGGCGACGCCGCCTGAGCAAGCTCGCGCATTGCCGTTCCTTTGCCTTGCATCGACCCTCTTGCCTTGCCATGTCGTCCTTCATCTCTCCGGCCAACCTCAGGGCGCTCCAGCGCTTGCGAGCGGAAGGCTTGCCGCTTCATAGCCTCCGCCGAGCGCGCGTACCAGCGCGATCGACAGCTCGAGCTCGCGCGCCCGCAATTGCGCATCGAGGCTGCGCTGCTCGAGCAGCGGATTCTCTGCGCTCAACACCTGAAGGTAATTGCCGAGCCCCTCGCGGTAACGGAGGAGCGCGAGATCGTAGGCTTCCTGCGCCGTTGCGAGCGCCTGGCGCTGCTGTACACGCTGCTCCTCGACGCTGCGTGCGGAGCTGACCTGGTCGACCACGTCGCGCATCGCGTCCGCCAGTGTCTGGTTGTAGCGCTCGACGGCGATGTCGTAATCGGCGTCACGGCCTGCTAGGTTGGCGCGCAAGCGTCCGCCCTCGAAGATCGGCAGGCTGACCGCCGGCCCGATGCCCATCATCCGGCTCGCCGCGGAAAGAAACCCGGCCGTACCGATGCTCTGGAAGCCGATGAAGGCGAGCAGATCGAAATTCGGATAGAACTCGGCTTTGGCAACTTCGATGTCCTTGCGCGCGGCCTCCACGCGCCAGCGCTGGGCGACGATATCGGGCCGGCGCCCGAGCAGCTCCGCCGGCAGCGTGGAGGGCAGTGGGCGCGGCGCGAAGCTGCCGATGTTGGGCCGCGCGACGGCGAGTCCTCGGTCGGGCCCGTCGCCGAGGAGCGCCGCGAGCTGATGCCGCGCGAGCTCGGTCGCCTCGCGCAGCTCTACGATGCGCTCGCGCGCCGCGGGCAGTGCCGTCTCGGCCTGCTTGAGCTCGAGTCGTGAATCGATCCCGGCGGCGTTGCGCTCACGGGTGAGCGTGTAGATCTGCTCGCGCTCGCGCAGCGTTTCTTCGGCGACGTCGAGCTGCAGGTAGGCGCGCTGCAGCTCCACATACGTCTGCGCGACCGCCACCGACAGCGCGAGCCGCGCTGCGTAGGCGTCGACCTCGGCCGCCCGCGCCTCGCCCAGCGCGCTTTCGTAGGCCGCGCGGTTCTTGCCCCAGAGATCGATCTCCCAGGACAAGCTCGCCTGGAGCTGGTTCAGGCTGCTCCAGGTCCCGGCGACCGGCGGCGGGAACAGGCCTTGTTCGGAGAACCGCTCGCGCGTCATCTGCAGGTCTGCGTTGACCTGCGGGAATAGCGCCGCGCGCGAGCTGTCGGCGGCTGCGACGGCCCTGCGCGTGCGCGCCTCGGCGACCTTGAGCGTGGGGCTGCCGGCAAGCGCCTCATCGATCAGCCGATCGAGCTGCGCATCGCCGAACTGCTTCCACCAGTCGGCTATCGGCCACGCCGCGGGCGAAACCTTCGCTCCGGCCAGCGACTTATCGGCGGCGAGCCGATCGGCCTCACCGAGGGAGGCCCGCGTCGAGAGTCCATCCGTGCTCGCACACGCTGCGAGCAACAGGGCGGTGACGAACGGCGCGACGAGACGGCTAAATGAACGCGTCATGCTGCGGCCTTGCGCTGTCTGCGCTGCAGGACCCAGAGCAGCAGCGCGATGAGCGAGCCGCCCGGCAGGAGCAGCCCGACTGCGAGATAGGGACCCAACGCCGCGAGCTGCCCGGGAAGCCGGGACAGCCAAACCATGATTGACGACTTCATACGTGCTCCGGTTCCTGCGCCTTGCAGATGGCATGTAACTGATTGCTACGGCTACCCTTCTTGTACGTATTACTGCTCAGGCAACTCTAGGGTTAAAAAAATTTCAACCGTTCGCGAGCATCCGCTCGAGAAAGATCTCCAGCTGGCGCACTTCGCTGCGGGTGAAGCCGCGCAGGAAGCGGTTCTGAACGACCGCGACCGCCTCGCGCAGCTTCGGGTAGATCGCCTTGCCCTCGGCGGTCAGCTCGAGGCCCACTCGGCGGCGGTCATCCGGCAGCTGCGTGCGCCGGAGCAACCCTTTCTGCTCCAGCCGGTCGATCATGCGCGTCATCGCGCCCGGATCGTAGGAAATTCCTCGACACAACCCGGCCGCCGAGTCGGCCTCGCCGGTGGCCAGCGCCGAGAGGATCACGAACTGGGCTGCCGTGATGTCGAAGGGCGCGAGCTCGCGATCGAGCGCTTCGCCCATGGCCATCTTCACGCGGCCGAGCGCGCGGCCGATCGAGCGCTGCGGCTCGAAGGTCTTGCTGTCGTAGATGGGACGGTTAGCGGACGTATCCATGGTCGCCACAATAATATATTGCCTGAGCAATAGTTGTCAAGGCCTATTTTGCCCGGGGTTGTTGAGCTCCCTACCAAGCCAGCGCGGCGCCAGCCAGCCAGGCTGCCCCGACCGCGTAGAGGCGCTCCACCTCCGGGCCCTTCAGCGTGGGCATGTCGCGCTTGACCGTGAAACCGATCCTGGTCTGCAGGTAGGCGAGGTGGCGGTATCCCTCCGGAAATTGCGCGAGCAGCGCCGCATCGAGTCTCGGCGCTGCGGCAGGATCCACAGGATCGAGGCGATCCTTTTCGTAGATGGGTTGGCGCAGCGTGATTCGCCAGTCCTCGCGGCGCTCGAAGAAATCGAAGAAGCGCCCGGTGCAGGCGACGTCGCAAAGCACGCCGTCGACGGAGGCGCGCTGCGAGATGGCCATCTTGGTCTGCGCGATCGCCCGCTCGCCCGCGACGTCGATCGACGAGCCGCCAAGGAAATGCAGGATGTTGACACCCTTGTTCCAACCTTCGCGGCTCACCTCGATGAAGCGCTCCGCCGGCCCCTGGAACCAGGTGGCGATCATGCGCGCTCCCGGATGCCACACGGAACGAAAGCGCTCCCAGTCCCCGGCGTCGCGCCAGACGGCCCAGTTCTGCACGACTTCGCGGATGCGCAGTCGCTCGACAAGCATGGCGTCCATGTTCGATTCGGTCGCCCCGCGGGCTCGCGCCGCGGGCTCGCGCCGCGGCCTCCTTGAAATGTAGCACGCATATCCTCGCTGTGTGTCGGCCGCCTGCGTCGACTCGCCACGCGCGATCCCCACGCTTCGCGTGGGGCCCCTCGCCGCGGGCTCGCGCCGCTACTTTCCCGGATCCTTCACGTCGGGATACTTGTCGAATTCGATGTTGTAGAGCAGCCCGTCGACCTTCTCCACGCGCCGGATGTATACCGTCTGCACGATATCGCGCGTCTCCGGATCGATCATGATCGACCCCCGGGGGCTGTTGATCTTCATGCCCTTGAGCGCGGCGAGAAACGCGTCGGGCTCCACCGAGCCGCCCGTCTTCTTCAGTGCCTCCGCGATCGCCGCCATACCGTCGTAGCCGGCGCAGGCCATGAAGTTCGGCCGCAGCTTCGTGCCGTTGGTCTCGACGTACGCTTTGAGGAACGCCTTGTTCTCCGGTGAGTCGTGCGCCGCCGAGTAGTGGAAGCTGTTGATGATGCCGACGGTCGGGTCGCCCATCTGCTGCAGCGTGCCGTCGTCGGTAAGGTCGCCCGTGGCGATGATGCGGATCCCTGCCTGCTTCAAGCCCCGCTCTTCGTAGCCCTTGATGAACGCGATCGTCTGGCTCCCAGGCGGAATGAAGACGAACAGCGCCTCGGGTTTCGCATCCTTGATGCGCTGCACGTACGGAGCGAAGTCGGGGTTCTGCAATGGCGCGCGAATGCTGTCGATCACC
>DASVFM010000210.1:0-2774 GCA_036380055.1 Casimicrobiaceae bacterium | reverse complement strand
AGGTGGAATCCGCCCAGCCCCTTGATAGCCGCAATCTCGCCGCGGAACAGGCGCGCCAGCGTCGCCGCGATCGGATCGGCGCACGCGATCGGTGTGCCGGTCGCATCGAGGAGCTCCAGCCGCGGCCCGCAGGCCGGGCAGGCGTTGGGTTCGGCGTGGAAGCGGCGGCGCGCGGGCGCGCGGTACTCGGCGAGACACGCCGGGCATTGCGCGAATGCAGCCATGCTCGTCATGGCGCGGTCGTAGGGGAGGGCGCGGGTGATGGTGTAGCGGGGGCCGCAGTTCGTGCAGTTAATGAAGGCGTAGCGATAACGGCGATCGTGCGGGTCGAAGAGTTCGGTGAGGCAGTCGGCACAAACCGCGCTGTCGGGGCCGATCGCGGTTTCCGCCTTGCCGCGGCCGCTTTCCAAGATCGCGAAGCCCTGGTCCGCGCGCGGCGCGCAGGCCTGCACGGCGACGCTTTCCACACGCGCGAGGGGCGGTGCTTCGCGGGTCAGCCGGTCGGCCATCGAGGCGATTTGGTTCGGATCGCCCTGAACTTCGATCGTGACGCCCGCGCCGTCGTTTCTCACCCAGCCGTCGAGCGCGAGCTCGTTGGCGAGCCGGTACACGAAAGGCCGGAAGCCCACGCCCTGCACGACTCCGCGGACCTCGATGCGGGAGCGCGAGAGACCGGGAGAGAGCGCGGCGATGGACATTGCGGCGATCAGCCGGGCGGCGCGGCGGCGCCGCGCTGCGCCAGCGTGGTTTCGAGCTCGGCGATGCGGCGCCGCAGTTGATCGACATCGGCTTCACGGCGCGCCCGCGCGGCCCTGACGCCGCGCTCGAGCCAGGCCAGCCATTGCTCGAAGCCCGCGCCGGTCTGCGCGGAAAGCGCAAGGACTTCCAGCCCGGGCCGGACGCGACGCGCATAGCTGCTCGCCGTTTCGATGCTGAACTGCACATAGGGCAGCAGATCGATCTTGTTGATCACCAGCAGGCCCGCGGCATGGAACATGTCGGGATACTTGAGCGGCTTGTCCTCGCCTTCAGTCACCGACAGGATCACTACCTTGTGCGCCTCGCCCAGGTCGAATGCCGACGGGCAGACCAGATTGCCGACGTTCTCGATCAGCAACAGGCTGTCGTCCAAAGGCGCGAGCTGGGTCAGCGCATGGCAGACCATCTGCGCGTCGAGATGGCAGCCTTTGCCGGTATTGATCTGCACCGCATCGGCGCCGGCGGCGCGCACGCGATCGGCGTCGCGCGAGGTCTGCTGATCGCCCTCGATGACGGCGACCGGCGTCCGCCGCCCCCACGCCGAGATCGTCTTCTCGAGCAGCGTCGTCTTGCCCGATCCCGGGCTCGACACGAGGTTCAAGGCGAAGATGCCGTGGTCGGCCAAATAGCCCCGGTTGCAGGCCGCGATCGCGCCGTTCTTGGCCAGAATGTCTTGCTCGATCTGCACGATGCGCGACGCAGGAGTCCCCGGCGCGTGCACGGCGGCGAGCGCTCGCGGCACATATCCGGCGCCGGTGCGGTGGACGCTGCCGCCACCGTGGACGTGGCTGTGCCACGTGCCGTCCGCGTGCTGGTGCCAATGTTCGTGCGACGCTGAATCGTCAGCGGCCCGGCTCGCAGGTGCCTTGCCTTCGATCAGCGCGTTGACGTCGTTGCAACCACAGGTCGTGCACATGAACTTCTCCTCGATCCTTTACACGGTCATGCGATCTCGATCTCTTTCACTCGCATCTCCTCGCCCTGTGACACTGCAAGCTGGTAGCTGCCGCAGCGGGGGCATGCCTCGCCAAGGCTGCCGAGCGGCACGGTCTCGCTGCAGGGCATGCACCACGCCGTGCCGGGAGTCGTCACGATCTCGAGCCGGGCGTGGTCGGCAAGGCTGCCGCGCGTCACCGCGTCGAAGCAGAACCGCAATGCCTCCGGCTGGACGTGCGACAGCGCGCCGATTTCCAGCCATACCGCGGCAACGTGCTCGCTGCCGCTTGTGCGCGCCGTCCGCTCGACGATCTCGAGGACGCTTTCGGCGATCGCCAGCTCATGCATGGCCCACCTCGATTCGACACGCCACGCAAGGGTCGAGCGCCTGCGCGGTGAGCCGTGCCTTCCATTCGAGGCTGGCATCGTCATCCGCCTCGAGGGCAAGGAGCGCGCGCGGAAGAGCGCCTTGCGGATGGAAATTCCACTCCGTCGGCGCGACGATCTGATAATCCGCAACCGATCCGTCGCGCAGCCGGGCGCGGTGCAGCAACAAGCCACGGGCGGTCTGCACGGCGGCCACGCCTTCGCCGCTGCCGAGCGAGAACGCTTCGAGGCGCCGCGTCGGCGCAGTGGCTCCGGCGAACTCCTCCAGCAGAAGCGCCAGTTCCACGAGCCGCGCGACCATCCTCGTCGCGACGGCATTGCCGCAGCGGGCCGCGACGGCGGTAAGCAGAGGCTGCGACTGCGTCCGGGCGAGCACGCCGGTTTCCACCGGGGTGCCGTTCCACGTAGGGGCACGCGCGAATCCGGGATCGCGCCGCATCTCGGGCGCGACGACCTCGACCAGCGCCTGGATCGAGATCGGTGGCATCAATGGCACGGCGCTTTCGCCCAGGCGCGGCATCTCGTTCAGCAGCTCGCCGAGCAGCACCGCGGGAAGCGTTGCGGCGCGCTCCGTCCATGCTTGGAGACGGGAGAAATCATCGATAGCGAGCCACTCCGAAGGAGTCGTGCCGTAGATGCTTTCCACAGCCGCCGTCCGGAGCGCGGCGGCCAGCTCGCGCCTCGCAGGCAGC
>DASVFM010000209.1:0-3392 GCA_036380055.1 Casimicrobiaceae bacterium | reverse complement strand
TTCTCGGGATCGCTCTTCGGCGTCCAAGTGCCGCGGTCCCAGATCATCACCGCCCCGGCGCCGTATTGCTTCGCCGGAATGACGCCTTCGAAATCGCCGTACTCGAGTGGATGATCCTCGACGTGCACTGCCAGGCGCTTGTCGTTCGGATCGAGGCTCGGCCCTTTGGGCACAGCCCAGCTCAACAGCACGCCGTCGAGCTCGAGGCGCAGGTCGTAGTGCAGGCGCGTCGCGCGGTGCTTCTGGATGACATAGCGCAGTTCGCCCGATCGACGCGGCTTGACCTTGCCGCGCGGCTCGGGCGTCACCCGAAAATCGCGCTTCTGCCGGTAGCGTTCCAGTGCCATACGCTTGTCGCGATCACGCAACACGCCGTCCCGCGTCGCACACGGGATGGGGCGCGGAGTTGAACATTGCACGGCATTTTGGCACGATGCTCCCTCTTTGCCGCAATCCGCGGAGGTGTCATGGCGGCTCGCGCACTCGCTTCGGTCACCCTCAGCTTCGGCATGGTGTCGATTCCGGTCAAGCTCTACGCCGCCACGCAGCCGCAGGCGGGAGCGTCCTTCAATCTTCTCCATGGCGGGGGCTGCGGTTCGCGCCTGAAGCAGCAGTACGTCTGCGCCCGCGAAGGCGTCGTGGTCGAGCGCGCAGACATGGTCAAGGGCTACGAGTTCGCCAAGGACCAGTACGTGACCTTCACGCCGGAGGAGCTGAAGGAGCTCGAGGAGAAGGGCACGCAGATGATCGAGATCAGCGAGTTCGTGCCGGCCGAGAGCATCGACCCGATCTACTACGACAAGGCGTACTATCTCGGCCCGGACAAGGGCGGGGCCAAGCCCTACGCGCTGCTCGCCGAGAGCATGCGGCAGACGCACCAGACCGCCGTGGGGCGCTACGCTGCGCGCGGCAAGCAATACATCGTGCAGATTCGCGCCGTGCCCGAGGGCCTCGTGATGCAGCAGCTGCTTTACGCGCCGGAGGTGCGCGCGATGGCCGACATCGGCATCGAGGCAGCTCCCGTGCGCGACAGCGAGCTCGCGCTGGCGAAGCAGCTCATCGCGCAAATATCGTCGAAGGAGTTCGATCCCAACCGCTACGAGGACGAAGTGAAGAAGCGCATCCTCGCCGCGGTGGAGAAGAAGGTTGCGGGGCAGGAGATCGCGATTTCGCCGAGCGCGCCCGAAACCGGCGCGCAGGTGATCGATCTCATGGACGCGCTGCGTGCCAGCCTGCAGAAGACGGCTGGGGCGCGGGCACAGCCACGCAGCGTCGCCGCACCGGCGCCTGCCGAACTGAAGACAGCCCAGCGCAAGGCGCCAAAGAAGATCGCGCCCGAGCCCGAGGTGCGCCGCAAGGCGAGCAAGCGCTAGGGCGACCTGTCACGTTGTGACCGCCGGCTACTCGCTTCGCGACGTCGGCAAGCTGCTCGGCCTCTCCCGCTCGATGATCGGCCGACTGATCGAGGCCGGATTCGTGACGCCTGCGCGCGGGCCGCGGCGAGAGTATCGCTTCAGCTTCCAGGACCTGGTCGTGCTGCGCGCAGCGCAGGCGCTCACCGACGCGAAGATCTCCTCAGCCCGAATCCTGCGTGCGCTGCGAAAGCTGCGCGCGCAACTTCCCGAAACCGCGCCGCTCGCCGGTCTTCGCATCGAAG
The DNA here is from genome assembly GCA_036380055.1 of Casimicrobiaceae bacterium. Taxonomy (GTDB): domain Bacteria; phylum Pseudomonadota; class Gammaproteobacteria; order Burkholderiales; family Casimicrobiaceae; genus PALSA-1003. The sequence goes on along the minus strand of DASVFM010000209.1, from coordinate 1,735 downwards.
CGGTCGGAGACGCGGTCGTCGTCAACGAGGGCGCGAGCCGCTGGCAACCGGAGGACGGCCAGTACGTATTTTCCTTCCAGGTAGACAGCGCGAACGGCCGACTCGCGTTCATCGATTCGACGGCCGAGCCGCCGCCGAAGAGGCCGTGGTTCGAGGAGGGCCTTGCGCTCGAGGCAACGGATGCCGCACAGGCCTGCGATGCCTATCGACGAGCGATCGCCGATGCTCCGAGCATTGCCGCCGCCTACGTCAACCTCGGGCGACTGCTGCATGAGCGGCAGTCGCTGCACGAGGCCGAGGCTGTTTACCGTGACGGGCTCGCACACTGCGGTGCTGATGCGACGCTGCTCTTCAATCTGGCCGTCCTGCTCGAGGATCTCGACCGCACTGCGGATGCAGCGGCAACCTACAGGCGCGCGCTGAAGTCCGCCCCGGACATGGCGGACGCGCACTTCAACCTGGCGCGGCTGTGCGAGGCGCAGGGGCTGCGCCAGGAGGCCGTCCGGCACCTGAGCGCCTTTCGCAAGCTGACCGCGCCTCGCTGATCCCTTCGCAGCGCAGGTGTGCGCCGCCCGGTGTTCAGGGGCGCGGAATCGGGTAGGGCGGGTTGGGCGCCGCGCCGCGCCGCTGTGACAGCTCGCGCTGGTCTCTCGGCGGGTGCCGATGCTTCTCGCGAGGCGGCAGGTAGGCCACAGATGGGTAGGAGTACCCGTAGTCGAGCGGAGCGTCCTGTGCGAAGGGGCTCACACCGTAAGGCCCGGGCGCTAGCGCAAGGTCGCGCATCAGGGCAGCGCGCCGCTCGTCGGCAATGCGCTGCGCAGCACTCTGATCGAGCAGATCACGCTCGCGATCCAGACGAGCCACCGCCGCAGGATCGGCCTCACCGGCACGCAGATCGAGCAGCTCGCCGTCCTTGCATGGCACGTCCGTGTAGAGGAGCCCGAGGTTCCGGTCGAAGCATTTGTAGATCGGCGTCGCCGCTACCGCCAGCGGAGCCGTACATAGCGATGCGACGCCTATCGCTATCGAGATTGCCGTCCCCAAAGTGCCAGCAAACCTGTTCATCCTTCTCGCCGCTTCGTATCCATCTGGATAAGACTCTACGCCGTTTGCACGGGGGCGGGGATGTATACCCGGCGGTCGGTCAGCGTCCGGCGGATTGTGCCGTGCGGCGCGAGCGGAACTATTCATGCGGTTGCGGCTCAATGGCACGGGCCCTTCCCGGCTGCGGACTTGGAATCTCAGCAGGCTGGCGCCGTGGCGACCACAGGTTGTGGCGCGAGCCGTAATAAAATCAATTAATTACGGTCGTGTTCTCGTGTTCCTTGCGAGGAACGCTGGGGGAAGCTTGCGGCGTCATGCTCTTCCGCATACCTGACGTCCCATGCTATCGTCATAAATTGGCACGGGTGGGGGTCGGGCGGGCATGAGCGTTGCATCGGGAAGGGGAGGATTGCCCGGCAAGGCATTAGCCAACGGCCCCGGGAAGAGTCCCGACGTGGCAGTGGCGAAGAACGGGGGGGAACGGCTCTCGAGTGCGCCTCAAGCGCTCGCATGGAGACTTTGCTGTGAACGCGAACATTTGCAGAATTTTCTTGTGTGGGCTCCGTGGCCTTGTGCCGCTGCTTTGCCTTGCGCTCGCGGGCGCGTCGCCTGCAGCGATGGGCGCGACGCTCACGTACAACGGCGCCGGCTGCACGAGCTTCACGCTGTCCGGCACGCCGCCCAACCAGAC
>DASVFM010000208.1:0-24344 GCA_036380055.1 Casimicrobiaceae bacterium | reverse complement strand
GCCGATAGCAGTCATTCGCCAACGACCGGCTGCGACCCTAAGGCGACATACGTGCCGCCCGAAAGCAGACATCAAAATTAGCGGCAACGTCTAAGACAAAGTCCGTTGCATTCCCGCTACGACGCCTCACCGCAGATTCTGCCGGGACCGCCTTTTGCTGTGGGCTTTCTGGAACGGCTTCTTGGCCTGCGCGCCTCCAAGGGGCCTTGGATGACCGGTGGCGGTTGCGGGGGTCTCTCGCCGGGCGCCCTGGTCCAGAGGTTGCTCTCGATTGGCGGAAGAGAGCTTGATTTCAAGCTCATGAATCTCATCCCACTGGGCGTCGGTTCGCCGACTCTCCGGTATCGCGAGAAGCTCCTGCAGGCGAGCGCGGGGGGACATCGGTTGTGGCGTGTTCATGGCGGCATTATCCCATCGTTCGACAAGCGAAGTCCCATCGGAATGCGGCGAACTAACGGCGGCCATGTTACGGAAGCTCCGAGCGCTTACCGATGGCCCGGTTCCGACCCTGAGCTGTCGTTTGATCTTACTGAAAGCGGACATCGCCTAGGACCCCTATCCGGAAGGGCGCAGGTCCGGCATTTCAGAGAATATCTTTCCGACGTGGACCTTCGCCCTCTACGCACGAATAACTTCCCAAAGGATTTTTCCACCGAAGGTCATAAAGAGTAATCCGAAAAGTACATTTAGAATGAACTGGAACCGCTGAAGGTTCGCTCGAATGAACGGATTTCCGACCAGAAACACGAGCGGGACCCACCAACTCGTATTTCCTAAGAGGAAGATGCCGCCGACGGCCTGTGGCGAATTGGCAAGCATATCGTGTGTCGCAAACTGCGGAAACAGGCTCAAAAAGAAAAGGCTGACTTTGGGGTTGAGAAGATTGTTGAAGAAACCTCTTCGAAATGCCTCGCCCGCAGCAAGGTGCTTCGGTGAAAGACTATCGCGTTTGCTTTTTCGAGAATCGCGAAGATCGTACAGTTTCCGAATCCCGAGATAGAGCAGGTACGCAGCGCCGGCAACTCGAATTGCGAGAAAGAGCCAGGGAGACTTCTGGAGCGCGATAGCGAGCCCAACAACGGCTACCGTAATATGAATGCACAAGCTCAGGCGATTGCCGAGGAGAGTCGCATAACCGACAGCCCGGCCGAAGGTAAGGGTATTCTCTACGATCAGAAAAAAATCAGGTCCCGGCGATGCAGCTAGAGCGAACCCGAGACAGAATAACGTCCTGAAAGTGGCGGGAAATAAACCGTCACTCATCCATTCGACCTACATTTAGGCTGCGGCAAACCTCGCAGAAGCAACAGTGTCGTTCCCAATAGAGGGGCCTAAAACTGGGCATGTACGATGCCTCGCCGCCCATACCCCCAGGTCCGCCCGTGCTTGGAACCAGGCCGATCGACTATATCACCGGCGCGGAGTGGGTCGTAGGTCTGCTATCGGTGACAACCGTTGAGCGACCGCTCATGGCCGGCCTGCGACAGTCGCATAACGACCCGTTGCTGGCGTCCCCGCCATAAAAAGCGGTCATTCGCGGGCTACGCTGAACGACGGAGGCGGGTCTTGAATTCTAGTTCAGAAGCGCGAGCGGACGCGCGGTTCGGTCACTTACTACGCGCGCTCTAGATAGCTTTGGAATATCCCGACGTGGATAAGTGCGGGGTCCGCCGAACCGGGCCAGAGATCCTCTGAGCGGAAGCGCACGTCATACGTCGGTTCGTCCTCGGCGGCAAGTGCGTGCGCATGCGCGTCGGGAAATGGGTAGGCGGGTGATTCGCTCACAACTACGCCGGTCTTGCCGCGGACATAGGCGGGCATTCGAACGTGGCCAGGTACATATGCTTCCCGGACGCGAACGAGATCGCCCGGCCCGAAGCGCTCGCGATTCACTGCGTTCGTCCGTCCGGACGCGCTTGACGCCGCAAGAGGGAATCGTCCTCCCGCTCGCTGCTCAAGCTCCGCGTGAGTCGCAACACCTTTCTCAACAAGCAGAGTAGCAAGGCCCGTCAACGACCGTTCGTAATAGCTGGCAGTCAAATAATGACGCGGCTCCATCCGTTCGATCGCATGGCGATACTCGTCCATGTTGAAAATGCCGCGCCGGACGGCGAATACGTACAGCGAATTTGCCCGAACCTCCCATTGTTCATGAAAAGCTTGGGCATCGTGCGAGTAGCGCACGGGTCCAAAACCTTGCTTGCCACCCAAGTCGTGCATACCATCCATATGTTTCTTACAACTAAAGACGTGCCACACCGATCATCGAGTCTCGGGTAACGATCTCAGCCAGTTTTTCCTCAGGCCAGCCGATAGTCTCCAACGGCTGGACCGGCAGCACCATATAGCGGGTATCGGCTGTGGTATCCCATACGCGAATCTCCACCTCGGCCGGTAAGTCCAATCCCATCTCTTTCAACACGGTGCGTGACTCCCGCACCACCCGTGATCGGTACTGCAAGTCCTTGTACCAATCCGGAGGAAGTCCGACTAGGGTAAAGGCGGTGCAGGAACATTGCGTACAGCAAATGACATTCTGGACAGTCGGCGTGTTCTCGAGCACGACGAGGCGACGGTGATGCTTGGGCATTGCGATCCCAAGCTCGGCAACGGCAGCTGCACCGTTCGTTAGCAGCCGCGCGCGGAACGCAGGATCTGTCCAAGCCTTGGCGACAACGCGGGCACCATTTTTCGGCAGCCATAGTTCCTGGGCGAGGTGGTCCAGCTCCTCAACCGCTTCCGACGCGTTCATGCCGCGGGCGTCGAGCGCGGCCTGTATCGCTTCAACGCGCTGCTGCGGCGTCGCGGTTCCGTAAACGACGCGATCGTGCACGCCCATATTCCTCCCTTCCGTAAATTGGCGGGGATTGTGCGATTTAAGTTTGCGGCGAGTTTCTCCTGGCGTCAAATCGACCAACGCGCTTCGCCTGCGATATGAATGTGGAAGACGTTGGAGGACAAGGTGTGACGTTCTAACCTAGGTTCGGGCAGCGCTTCTCCGGTTACCTGAGGCAGCCAGCGCCGCTACGCTAATAGGGCGTTCATGGAAATGTTGCGCCCGGAAACGCAAACTCGCCTTGAGTCTGAAAGCCCGTTGACCCAAACGTCGAGCTGTTGAGCTTGCCCTCCAACTTGTAGTTAACCTTCTCGACGGGTTTGCCGTCGAGCACGCGAAGCGCGTTCACCGCGATGCGCAACATCGATACTGTCACCGGAACGCTGATGATGGCCTCGCCGAAGCGCGGAATGGTTCCGCGCTCGTCGGTCACGCCCGTGGCAAAGGTGTTGTCCAAGACGTCCAGCTTCACATAGACACCGGCGTAATCAATCGGCATGTCATTTGGGTTCTGAACCCGAAGCTTGACCAGCATCCGCATCTCTAAGCCTTCTCCGGCCAATGAATCGATGTCGACCACGGTAACCTGAACCGGTTCACGACCCGGCATGCTCGTGCAGCCACTAAGTGCTGAGGCGGCAGCAATCGTTAGGGCCGCGAGCAGGACGCGCAGCATCGGCGTCAACCCAACGTAGGGACCAAAGCAACAAAGGCTTGATCGCAGTTCAAACACGGTCGAGGCTCCAATCGTGCGGAGATGGCACCCGCAAGCTCTCTCAAGGCGATAGCTAGGTCGCCCGTGGAATATCCGCTTCTGGCGTTCGGCGACTGTCGGCCGTCGACCCAAAGCAGAGACCTAAGATGGGTCGCTCTTTCCCGGATTCTCAGTTGGTGTCGTTCCCAGTTCGTGCCCGACAACACCGGAACAAGAGAAGATGAAGGCCCGTTGGAAAGAGTCCACGATTGTACGCGTCGCTCGCGCGAATATCCGCGCGTGAGCCCGGTGACGCAAGGGTACGTCACCGAGCCCGGCATCAAATCCAACGCGTTCGATCAGCGGTCAATAGATGCATCCATCGCTCGCGCTGATACAGGGGCGCCTTCGACAGCGGCAAACGGCAGCAGGCCGACAAGAGCGCTTATCACCGAATCCCAGTCACCAGGTACGGGTTGGCGGAGAGTCAGTACGCTTTGATACGTGGCCCCGTTCGGACGATCGATACCCCAGCGCCAGTCGGAACAGAACCGCAGCAACACTACCGCGGGACGTCCAAGTGCACCCGCGAGATGGATCAATGATGTGTCCACGGACACGGTCTGCCGCGCAAGCGCCATGACGGCTGCTGTATCGTCGAAATCGCTCAGGTCGGAGCCCAGAACGTGGACATTCCGAAACTGCTCGAGCCACCGTCGCTCGTCCTCGTTCACATCGCGCTGCACTGACACGATGGCCAGACCTCTCCTGTCCGCCATTTCGAGCCATGGCCGCAACGTCTGGACCGGAAGCGAGCGTTGTGGATTGTGGCGCTTGAGCGGATTGCCTCGCCAGCCAACGCCGATATATCCGCCCGCACAGTGCGGCAAACGCTGAGCCCACTGCTCGATCCGCGCAGGATCAGCGGCAAGGTAGGGTGCGGCCGACCCCGGGTTCGAGATTCCGAGCGCGAGGGGTACGCTCAGGAGCGCGATGCGGCAATCGATATCAGAGGCTCCCTCATCACCAAGCGGATCGATGCGGCGATCAGTCCATTGCCGCCGCAAGAAACTAACCAGTTCCGGCTGCACTTGCAGGTCAACCCGCTTGCACTCGGCGTCGAGCCGTGGCACCCAGCGCAGGAATTGGAGCGTGTCGCCCAGGCCTTGCTCGGACTGAACAAGCACCGCGCGAGCGCGCAACGAGTCGCCTCGCCGCCACACGGCGCCGTTGGCTACAGGCAGCGGCTGTTGCGCCTGCGACCCGCGCCAACGAGCTTCGTAGTGGTTCCAGGCACTCTCATAGCGACCCAGCATCAACTCGGCGAGCGCAAGGTTGAATTCCGTGTCAGCATCGAGAGGATCGTCGGCGAGCAACTGCCCCAGCACCTCGGCGGCCTCGGCATGGCGATTCAACGCTCGAAGCGCGATCGCACGATTCTGCCTTGCATCGCGATTGCCTGGCGCAACGGCGAGCAGTTCGTCACAACGTGCCAGCGCATCTGAAGGGCGATCGCAGTTCAGAAGCGCGTTGGAAAGCGCAAGCTGCGTGTTCTGCTTAGCGGGTCTTGACGCAAGTGACCTTTCGAAGCACTGTACCGCTTCGGCATCGCGATGCAGCTGAACAAGAACGAGCCCTAGGTTGTGCAACACCCCAGGATGAGGAAAGGCGGCTAGCAGTTCACGGTAGCATCGCTCGGCCTCGTCAAGACTGCCGGAGCGCAGCGCAGCCAAGGCGCGCTGCTGCAGACCTGCCACGCCTTTCATGCGAATGATGCTGGATTGCGACTCACGTGCTGTCAAGCGACAGCGGCGCGAACGATAGAGTACCCTCTACGGCGCCTTGAATGCTCGCGACCCGCTTGGCTGCCCCCAACGTTCGTCCATCGGCCAGCAGGGGGCGTCGCTTTCGGTTCAGGAGTGAGATGCATCTTCCGATTGGGCGGTCATCTCGATCCCACCCTCGTTCAACGCTAGTTTGGCCTTAAACCACCCCAAGTCTACCGGGCAGGCCCGATGTCGGCTACTGGCCGTTCCGGACCTTCGTGCCCGATCCGACTAAGGTGTTTCCTGAGCGCGTTCCGTTCAGCCGCAGACCGAGAGTTGTTCACACGGCGCCGCTTGCCCGCAGCGCGCTAATCTCGCCCTCGGCATATCCGAGTTCGCGCAGGATGGCGTCGCTGTGCTCGCCGAGCGCGGGGATGCGGTCCATGCGGTAGTCGAAGGCCTCGGTCACGCCGGGCGGCTTCAGCGCCGGAATCGCCCCGACCGGCGAGTCGACCTCGACCCAGCGCGCCCGCGCGGCGAGTTGCGGGTGCGCCCAGACTTCCTCCATCGTGTTGACGCGCGCATTGGCGATTTGCGCCGCGTCCAGCCGTTCGACCACCTGGGCGGCGGTCAGAGGACGAAAGACCTCGAGGATGATCGCTTCCAGCGCGGCGCGGTTTTCGTGGCGCCGTGCGTTGGCAGAAAAGCGAGCATCCGTGGCGAGCTCGGGCCGCTGCAGCACCTCGGCGCAGAAGGCCGCCCACTCGCGCTCGTTCTGCAGCCCGAGCATCACCGTCTTGCCGTCGCCGGCGCGGAAAGGCCCGTAGGGGTAGATCGTCGCGTGCGCTGCACCCGAGCGCGCCGGCGGGCTCTCTCCGTCGAAGGCGTAGTACAGCGGATAGTTCATCCACTCGGTGAGCGCCTCGAGCATCGAGACGTCGAAGTGCGCCCCCTGCCCCGTCTTCGCCCGCTGCAGAAGCGCGGCGAGAATGCTCGTGTACGCGTACATCCCCGCGGCGATGTCCGCGATCGAGCAGCCCGCCTTCGCCGGCTCCTCCGGCGTGCCGGTCACGGAGAGGAACCCTGCTTCGCTCTGGATCAGCAGGTCATAGGCCTTCTTGTCGCGGTACGGCCCGTCGGCGCCGTAGCCCGAGATGTCGCAGGCGATGATGCGCGGATTGCGTTTCTTCAGTGCCGCAGCGCCAAGGCCGAGCCTGGCCGCCGCGCCGGGAGCGAGGTTTTGCACCAGGACGTCCGCGCGATCGATGAGTTTCAGCAGCACTTCCTGCGCCGTGGCCTGCTTAAGATCGAGCGTGAGGCTCTCCTTCGAGCGGTTCACCCACACGAAATGCGACGCGAGCCCGCGCACGCGCTCGTCGTAGCCGCGCGCGAAGTCGCCCACGCCCGGCCGCTCGACCTTGATCACGCGAGCTCCGAGATCGGCGAGCTGGCGCGTGCAGAACGGCGCGGCGATGGCGTGCTCGAGCGAGATGACCAGCGTGCCGTCGAGCGGACGCATCAGAAGGACCGCGGCAGATCGAGCACGTGCTCGGCGATGTACGACAGAATCAGATTCGTCGAGATCGGCGCGACCTGATACAGACGCGTCTCGCGGAACTTGCGCTCCACGTCGAAGTCGTGCGCGAAGCCGAAGCCGCCGTGGGTCTGCAGGCAGACATTAGCCGCCTCCCACGACGCCTTGGCGGCGAGGAGCTTCGCCATGTTCGCCTCCGCCCCGCAGGGCTCGCCGGCATCGAAGAGCGCCGCCGCCTTGAAGCGCATCAGGTTCGCCGCCTCGATTTCGATATAGCTCTCCGCGATCGGAAACTGCACGCCCTGGTTCTTGCCGATCGGACGATCGAAGACAACGCGGTCCGATGCGTAGCGCCGCGCCCGCTCGACGAACCAGTAGCCGTCGCCGATGCACTCGGCGGCGATGAGCGTGCGCTCGGCGTTCAATCCATCGAGGATATAGCGGAAGCCCTTCCCCTCCTCGCCGATGAGGCTGTCAGCGGGGATCTCCAGGGCGTCAAAGAACACCTCGTTGGTCTCGTGATTGACCATGTTGTCGATCGGACGCACGGTCATCTTCCCGCTGCCGAGCGCGTCGCGCACGTCGACCAGGAAAACGCTCATGCCTTCCGATTTGCGCCGCACCTCGGCAAATGGTGTGGTTCGCGCGAGGAGGATCATGAGGTCCGAATGCTGCAGGCGCGAGGTCCACACCTTCTGCCCCTCGACGACGTAGCGGTCTCCGCGCCGTGTGGCGGTCGTCTTCAATCGCGTCGTGTCGGTGCCGGTCGTCGGCTCGGTGACGGCCATCGACTGCAGCCGCAGCTTGCCGCTCGCGATGTCGGGAAGGTAGTGGCGCTTCTGCTCCTCCGAACCGTTCCTCAGCAGCGTGCCCATGTTGTACATCTGGCCGTGGCACGCGCCGGCGTTGCCGCCGGACAGGTTGATCTCTTCCATGATCACCGAGGCTTCGGCGAGCCCCAGCCCGGAGCCGCCGTATTCGGTCGGAATCATCGCCGCGAGCCAGCCCGCCTTCGTAAGCGCCTCGACGAAGGCCTCGGGATAGGCTCGATCCGCGTCTATCTTGCGCCAGTAGGCCCCGTCGAAACCGCCGCACAGCGCACGCAGCGCTTCGCGCAGCTCCTGGTGACGGTCCGGTGCAGGCAGTGAATTCACGCTGCGATCAGGTGAGCGTTGCCGTGGCCTGCATGGCGAGCGCCCCGTCTGCGTCCTGCGCCCATAGCGCGACCGCGCTGCCGCTCGCGTCCGGAAGACCGCAGACGTCGAACGGCGCGATGTCGAACAGCGGGCGGCGGGCGCGGAACTCGAAGCGCCGCAGTGTCTCCCCGACGCCGTTTCGCCGCAACAGATCGGCGAGCAGGGTGGCGAGCAGTGGCCCGTGCACGATGAGACCTGGATAGCCTTCGACTTCGGTCACGTAACGCCGGTCGTAGTGTATGCGGTGGCTGTTGAAGGTGAGCGCCGAATAACGGAAGAGCAGTACGTCGTCAGGGACGATGCGCCGACTCCACCGCGGCTCGGCCGGCTCGCGCGACGCGGGGCCCGCGGCGGCGCCCGACAGGTCGCGATAGACGATGTCATGCTCTTCGGCAAGTGCCTGGCCCTCCGCGGTCGAATACTCGTGGCGCACGACTACGAAGGTGAGCTCTCCACTCGCACCTCGCTTGCTACTGATCGACGCGATGCGCGATATGCGCGTGACCGCGTCGCCGATGCGCAGCGGCCGCATCCATTCGAGGCGGCTGCCCGCCCACATCCGTCGCGGCAGCGGTACGGGCGGCAGGAACCCGCCGCGGCGCGCATGCCCGTCCGGACCGGCGTCGGAGGTGCGATACCAGGGAAGGAAGTACAGCCAGTGCCACAGCGGAGGCAGCAGGTCGCCCGGGCGCGGTGGCGGATCCTCGCGATCGAGCGTGGCCGAGAGCAGCATTGCCGGCCGCGCGTCGATCGTGTCGGTCCGAGTTTCGCTTCGTCCGACCCATTCCTGCAGCGAGTCCTGTCCTGCGGCTTCCATCGGCTATCTCGTCGTCACCGTAACCGTACGCCCCGCGCGCCGTCGCGCGAGCGCGAACCAGGATACGGCGATCGCGACCGCAACGATGAAGGGCAGCGCACCGAGATTCATCTTGTCCCAGCCCGCGGCGTCGATCAGCACACCGGAAGAGAACGACGATACGCCCATCACCGAGAACACGATGAAATCATTGAGGCCCTGCACGCGTGCCTTCTCGGCCGGCGCATACGCCTCGGTGAGCAGCGTGGTGCCGCCCGTGTACATGAGGTTCCAACCGACGCCGAGCAGCACGAGAGCAGCCCAGAAGTGCCCGATCTGGTTGCCGGAATAGGCAATGGCCACGCAGAGCCCCATCAGCGCCGTTCCGACGAGGATGACCTGCAAGACGCCGAAGCGCCTGATCATGCTTCCCGTCACGAGGCCGGGCGCGTACATGCCAACCACGTGCCATTCGATCACGAAAGCGGCCGCCGCGTAGGGCAGGCTGCAAAAACTCATCGCCAGCGGAGTGGCGCTCATCAGGAGATTCATTACTCCGTAGCCCAGAGCAGCCGAGAGCACGGCGACGAGGAAGACCGGCTGGCGGGCTATCTTCGAGAGCGGGCGTCCCGCACCCGCGCCCTCGACGATCGCGGGAGGCTCGACCTGCACCAGCGCCTGGAAGACGACGGCGCTCGCCGCGACGAGCGACAGGACGATGAAGGAGCCGAGGAAAGGCACCGGCAGCCAATCCTTGGCGAAGCGGCTTGCCTCCGGTCCCAAGAAACCGCCGGCGATGCCGCCTGCGAGCACAAGCGAGATCGCCTTCGCCTTGAATTCGGGCGCGGCCACTTCCACGGCGGCGAAGCGATAGTGGAATCCGAATGCGCTGTAGATCCCGATGACGCCGGTTCCCAGGCAGTACAGAGCGAAGTTCGAGCGCGCGAGCGCGAGGGCACAGATCACGCTGCCGGCGGCTCCGATTATCGAGCCGATCATGAAGCCGCGCCGGCGTCCGACCTTCTCCATCCACAGGGATGCCGGCATCGCGGTGAGTGCCGATCCGAGCACGAAGGTTGTCACACCGAGCGTCGCGAACGCCTTGTTTCCCGCAAGGGCATAGCCGACCAGTCCGTTCATCGCGATCAAGCCGGAGTTGTTGACCAGCAGCAGCCCCTGACAGCAGGCAAGGAGCGCGATGTCGCGATACGAGGTGCGCATCGAGGAGGGACGAACATGCCGGCGGATCGGCTTGCGCCGGGAAGGCCGTGGCACTATATCAGTCCTTGGCCGATCCCGGCGAGCGAACATGCAGACGCTGCAGAATGAGATTCTCGACTTCTGGTTCGGGCCGCCGGGGAGCGCCACCTACGGGCAACCGCGCCGTGAGTGGTTCCGCAAGATTGCGGCATTCGACGCCGAGATTCGCCGCCGCTTTGGCGCCGCCGTGGAGCGGGCGCTCGCGGGCGACTTCGCCGACTGGATTGCACCGCGCGAGGTGCTCGCGCGCGTGCTCCTGCTCGACCAGTTCACCCGCAACGGTTTTCGCGGCGAGGCTCGCGCGTTCGCCGGCGACGCGCTCGCCCTCGCGACGGCGGAGGCGGCGATCGCCCGCGGCGACGACCTCGCTCTCATCCCCGTCGAGCGATCGTTCCTCTATCTTCCCTTCGCCCACGCCGAGGACCTGGCCGCTCAGGAGCGCTCCGTCGCGCTGTGCACCCGGTTGCGCGACGAGACCGGGTACGGCGACCCGTTGCCGTGGGCTGAGAAGCACGCCAAGGTGATTCGTCTGTTCGGTCGCTACCCCCACCGCAACGCCGTGCTGGGCCGCGAGTCCACGCCCGAGGAGCTCGCCTTTCTCGCCGCGCCCGGCTCGCGGTTCTAGTGTGCGCTCCCCTTGGCCGACCACTTCCGCAGCGCGTCCAGCATCTTCTCGACGTGCTTGTTGGGATTGAGGTTCATGTAATGGAAGACGATCGAGCCGTCGGGAGCGATCACGTAGGAAATGCGGTTCGCGTACTCCTGTCGCGTCTGCATGACGGCGTCGAACGATTTCGTCACGGCCTGCGTCTGATCGAACCCGATCCGCTGGTACCCGAGCGGGAGCTCTAGCCGCCGCTCAGGTGCTTCCCGCACGCTGCTCCGCGTGGTACGCCGTCGCCTCAGCGTACAATCGCTCATGGACATCGCGGGCGGCAAGGTTGGCGCCGGGAGCCGCGCGGCGCGGCTGCTCGCCGTCCTCGGCGGCACGTTCGACCCGATCCACTACGGTCACCTCCGGCTGGCCGCTGACGTGCGCGGCGCGCTCGGTTTCGGCGAAGTTCGCCTCATTCCCGCCGGCCGACCACCACACCGGGCTCCGCCCGTCGTGTCCGCCGAGCATCGGCTGGCGATGACGCAACTCGGTTGCGCCGAGTTTGCCGGTCTTGCCGCCGACGCGCGCGAAGTTCGTCGCGATGGCCCGAGCTATACCGTGCTAACTCTCGACAGCCTGCGCGCGGAGGCCCCGCAGCGACCGCTTGCGCTCATCCTTGGCGGCGATGCCTTCGCCGGCCTCGAGCAGTGGTGGCGCTGGGAAAGGCTGTTCGCGCTCGCGCACCTGCTCGTCATCGAGCGTCCCGGAGTTCCTTTCGACACGCACGCGCTGTCCGCCGAGCTGAAGCGGCAGTGGGGACGACGGCTCATCAGCGACTCCCGCGGGCTCGATCGCTCGCTCGCCGGCGCGATTCTTCGCGTGAAGGTGACGCCGCAGGCCATTTCTGCCAGCGCCATCCGCGCGGCGCTCGCGCGCGGCGCAGCGGGCCGCGACGCCGTGCGCGGTTTGCTTCCCGCCGCGGTTCTGGAATATATTGAACGCAACCAACTGTATCGGCCCGCCCCGGATGCGACTTAACAAGATCGAGAAAACCGCCTTCACCGCACTCGAAGACATCAAAGCCAGGGACATCGTCGTTCTCGATGTCCGCAAGCTCACCTCCCTCTACGACACGCTGATCATCGCCACCGCGGGGTCGGCGCGCCAGGTGAAGGCTCTCTCGCAGCACCTGCGCGAAAACCTCAAGAAGGCCGGCGCCACAATCGTCGGCATCGAGGGCGAGCAGTCGGGTGAGTGGGTCCTCGTCGACGGTGGCGACATCGTCGTGCACATCATGCAGCCTGCGGTGCGCGCGCACTACAACCTCGAGGAGCTGTGGACACCGCCCCCGACGCGCCGGCGCTCCAGGGCCGCTGCATCAGCATGAAAGCGCGCTAAGCGCGCGTCACCGAGCGCCTCTCCTGCGACCGAGCGGCGCGACAAGAGCAATGAAGATCCGCATCGTTGCCCTCGGGCACCGCATGCCAGCCTGGGTGAGTGCCGGCTTCGACGACTATGCTCGGCGGCTGCCGCACGAGTTTGCGCTCGAGCTCGCCGCGATCAAGCCGGAACCTCGCGACCGCGGCAAGTCCGTGGAGCAGGTTCTCGCCGCGGAAGCGCAACGCATCGTGAGCGCGACCAAAGGCTGGCATGTCGTCGCGCTAGACGAACGCGGCGAGCGCTGGACGACGGCGCGGCTCGCGGATCGACTGCGTGCATGGCGCGACGAGGCGCTCGACGTCGCGTTCGTAATCGGCAGCGCCGACGGGCTGGCCGCATCGATCAAGCGTGACGCGCGTGCCGTGGTATCGCTTTCCGCGCTAACATTGCCGCATAGCCTGGTGCGCATTCTGCTCGCGGAGCAGATCTATCGCGCCGCGAGCCTGCTCAGGGGCCATCCCTATCATCGCGAATGAGCGAACTGTTCGTGCTGACGGAACGTCCGTCGGTCTATCTCGCCTCGAAGAGCCCGCGCCGGCAGGAGCTGCTGCGGCAGCTCGGCGTGGAGTTCGAGCCGCTGCTTTTGCGCGAGGCACCCGGGCGGCGCCGTGACGTCGTCGAGGCGCCGCGCAAGGACGAGCCGCCGCTCGAATACGTGAAGCGCATCGCGCGCACCAAGGCGGCCGTGGGCTGGCATCGCATGGGCCGCCGCGGCCTCGCGCCGAAGCCCGTGATCGGTGCCGACACTGAGGTCATCCTCGACGGCACGGTTGTGGGAAAGCCCTCCGATGCCGCCGATGCCGTGCGCGTGCTCTCCTCCCTCTCGGCTCGGACGCACGACGTGATCACCGCCGTGGCGGTGCGCTGGCAGGCGCAGCTTGCGCTCGCGGTGTCGACCTCTCGCGTTACGTTCCGCGCGATACCAGCGGATGAGCTCGAGCGCTACGTCGCCACCGGCGAGCCGTCCGACAAGGCGGGCGGCTACGCCATCCAGGGCAAGGCCGCCGTTTTCGTGCGACACCTCGAGGGCAGCTACTCCGGCGTGATGGGCCTGCCGCTCTTCGAGACCGCCGAGATCCTGGCGCGCATCGGCTTTCCGGTTCTGTGACAAGCGTCTCATGACCCCCGAGATACTGATCAACGTGACGCCGCAGGAAACGCGCGTGGCCTTGCTCGAACAGGGCGTCGTGCAGGAGCTTCACGTCGAGCGAGCCAGCGCGCGCGGGCTGGTGGGCAACATCTACCTCGGCCGCGTCGCGCGCGTGCTGCCCGGCATGCAGTCCGCTTTCGTCGAGATCGGACTGGAGCGCGCCGCCTTCCTGCACATCGCCGACATCTGGGAGCATCGGCAGAACGGGCAGGCGGACAAGCCGATCGAGCGCATTCTGCACGAGGGTCAGTCGCTGCTGGTCCAGGTGATCAAGGACCCGATCAGCACCAAGGGAGCCCGGCTGTCCACCCAGATCAGCCTCGCCGGCCGGCTTCTCGTCTATCTGCCGCAGGACTCCCACATCGGCATCTCCCAGCGCATCGAGGACGAGGCGGAGCGCGAGCTGCTGCGCGGCAAGCTGCAGCAGCTTCTGCCCGAGGGCTTCGGAGGAGGCTTCATCATTCGCACGATGGCGGAAACGGCCACCGAGCGCGAGATGCAGAGCGACATCGAATACCTCACCCGGCTGTGGCGCGACCTCACCTCGAAGTCGACGAGCGTTGCGGCTCCCGTGCTCGTGTATCAGGACCTCAATCTGGCGCAACGGGTCCTGCGCGATATCGCGACCGAGGAGACCGCCCATATCCTCGTCGACTCGCGCGAGACCTTCCAGAGGATGCAGGAGTTCGCGCAGCAATACACGCAGAACATCGTCGGGCGTATCAACCATTACACGGGCGAGCGGCCCCTGTTCGACTTGCACGGCGTCGAGGACGAGATCCAGAAGGCTCTCGCTCGTCGCGTGGATCTCAAGTCCGGCGGCTACCTCATCATCGACCAGACCGAGGCGATGACGACCATCGACGTCAACACCGGCGGCTTCGTCGGCGGCCGCAGCTTCGACGACACGATATTCAAGACGAATCTCGAGGCCGCGCAGGTGATCGCCCGCCAGCTGCGCATGCGCAATCTCGGCGGGATCATCATCATCGACTTCATCGACATGGAGAACGCGGAGCACCGGACGTCGGTGCTGGCCGAGCTCGGCAAGGCGCTCGAGCGCGACCGCACGCGCCTCACGGTCAACGGCTTCACGCAGCTGGGGCTGGTCGAGATGACGCGCAAGCGCACGCGCGAGAGCCTGGCACACGTGCTTTGCGAGCCCTGCTCCACCTGCGCCGG
Organism: Casimicrobiaceae bacterium; assembly: GCA_036380055.1. Taxonomy (GTDB): domain Bacteria; phylum Pseudomonadota; class Gammaproteobacteria; order Burkholderiales; family Casimicrobiaceae; genus PALSA-1003. Next base: position 9,895 of record DASVFM010000208.1, on the reverse strand, counting down.
CCGGGGCGAGCTGAAGACCCCGCAGACGATTTGCTACGAGATCCTGCGCGAGATCGTGCGCGAGTCGAAGCAGTTCAATGCGCGCGAATTCCGCATCCTGGCCTCGCAGTCGGTGATCGATCTGTTCCTCGACGAGGAGTCGCAGAGCCTCGCTCAGCTCGGTGACTTCATCGGCAAGCCGATCTCTCTGCAGGTCGAAACCCTGTACACGCAGGAGCAGTACGACGTCATTCTCATCTGATCGGGGCCCGACATCGTGAGTCCCGGCACGGCCGGCTCGCCGCCACCCGAACCGCAGCCATCGCTTCTCTCCCGCGTTCGCGACTTTCTGTCGCGGCTGTTTCGTCGCGGGCCTCCCGAGCCTGGGCGCTTCGAGCACGGCAGCAAATTCGCGCTCGGCGGCTGGGTCGCGGTCGCGCCGTGGGTCTGGCCTTCGCGCGACTACCTCGTATATGTGCCGCGCGGATATACGCGCTGGCGCCGCCGCCCGCTGCTCGTGCTGCTCCACGGCTGCAAGCAGACGCCGGAGGAGCTCGCCGCAGCAACGCGGATCACCGCGGTCGCCGACGAGTACGGCTGGCTCGTGCTGCTGCCGCGCCAGAAGGATGCGGCCAACGCCTGGCGCTGTTGGAACTGGTTCGACACGCGCACGGCTGCGGGCAGCGGCGAGGCCGCGATCGTTGCGGCGCAAGTGCGCGCGGTGCGCAGAGACTATCGCGCGCATCCGCGCCGCGTATTCGTCGCGGGGATGTCGGCAGGCGCCTGCCTCGCCGCGGTGCTGGGGGTTCGCCTGGCAAGAGCGTTTGCCGGCGTTGGAGCGCATTCCGGAGTGGCCTGCGGCGCGGCGTCGGGCCCGCTCAAGGCGCTGCAGGTCCTGGCGACCGGCGCGGACGCGCCAATCGAGGAGATCGCACGCGCCTCGCGCGAGCGCAGCTCGCGGCGCGCGCTGCCGCTCCCGCTGTGCGTGATCCATGGCGGGCGCGATCGCGTGGTGGCGAACGTGAACGCCATCGAGCTCGTCCGACAATACCTCGTCTTCAACGGCCGGATCGAGGCGGGCGCCTCGCCTGCCCATGAGCTGCCGGCGCCGGACGCAACCGCGACGGTCACCCTCGGAAGCCGCGTCGTGACCACCGACGACTATCGCGTCGACGGCCGGCTGGTCGCCCGATTGATCCGCATTCCAGAGCTCGGCCACGCATGGAGCGGCGGCGACGACGCCTACGCCTACAACGATCCGCTGCCGCCCGACGCCAGCACCTTGTTCGCCGACTTCTTTGCCGCTACGCTGCGCGAGAGGACTGCGCGCCCGAGAGGAACACCATGAGCATCGAAGGCATGAACCATTTCACGATCCTGACCGCCGACGTGGAAGCCACGGTGGAGTTCTACCGCGAGGTTCTCGGGCTGGAGGCGGGGCCGCGGCCGAACTTCAACTTTCCCGGAGCCTGGCTCTACGCCGGCGGGTCGCCGATCCTGCACGTCATCGGCGGCCGCACGCGCGAAGCGCTGAAGCCCGGCGTGATCGACCACATGGCCTTCTCCGCGCGCGGCCTGCCGTCGGTTCTCGCCACGCTCAGAGCGCGCAGCATCGAGCACGATTGTCGTCGCCAGACCGGCTCCGGCGTTTGGCAGGTCTTCTTCTTCGACCCGAACGGCGCGCGCGTCGAACTCGATTTCGCGGCCAGCGAGCGCACCTCTTAGCGAGGTCGACGCTCCGAGCAACGAGACTCGACTTGAACGCCGCGGCAGGCTTCGATCACCTCGTCATCGCGGCGGCGACGCTCGAGGCGGGTGAGGATCACCTCGAGGAACTGCTTGGCGTACGCCCTCGGCGCGGCGGCAAGCATGTCGCGATGGGAACGCACAACAGCCTGCTCAAGCTGGGGGATCGCGCCTTCGTCGAAGTGATCGCCGTGGACCCGGACGCTGCCAGCCTGGGCCGGCCGCGCTGGTTCGCGCTCGACGAGCCGGCGATGCGCGAGGCGCTCGCCGAGAGACCGCGACTCATCCACTGGGTCGCACGCTGTGACGACATCGAGACCGCGCGTCGCGCCAGCCCCGTCGACGTTGGCCCCGCACTGCCGATGGAGCGAGGATCGTTCCGCTGGCGCATTACCATTCCGGACGACGGTCACTTGCCGGGCCGGGGGGTGCTCCCAACGCTCATCCAATGGTCGGATGCACGGCACCCCGCCGACGGGCTGCCGGAGAGCAGCGTGCGGCTGGCGGCGTTGTCGGCGGCCCATCCAGACCCGGCGCGCATTCGCCCTGTGCTCGCCGCGCTCGGGCTGGCCGAGACGCTCAAGGTGACCTTCGGAGTGACGCCGCGGCTCGCCGCTCTGCTCAGGACGCCGCACGGGCCGGTGACGCTTTAAGAACGATCTAGGGCCGCGGCGAGGGCGCGGCCTCGAACGCGGCGAGCTGACCGTAGACCACGCGGGCGACGGCGAGAAGCTGCGTCTTGTCGATGCGCCCCGAGATCGCGTAGCCGCAGGAATCGTCGATCCAGTAGAAAACGCTCACGCCGTCCTCCTTGGCGTAGCGGAACGCAGTCTCGTGGGAGGCGACGTCGTCCTTGCGCACGAGCAGCGAAATGCGCTGCTTGTCCGCGTTCTCGTACATGAACAGCGCACCGGGCTTCTCGTTGCCGGCCACCAGGCGACCACCGACCAGCGAGAAGCCGATGCTGTTCAGATCCGGAGCGCGAAGAGGGAAATTGAGCCGCTTCGACAGCCAGGTCACAAGACGCTGCTCGTCCGCCGCCCACACCTCGACCGGCCGGTTCTGATCCGCCGCGTAGAGCGCGTGTGTGAGCGCCGCCTGGCGCGAGAACGTGATCGGAGTGCCTTCGAGGCGCAGCATCTGCTCGCGGCCGAGCCATCCCAGCGCAACGCCGATGACCAGCGTCGCTGCCACCGCCAGCGCGGGGCGCAATCGCCGCCACACCCTTCCGCGCGGGGAATCGGCGCTTGCCCGAAGCAGCTTCGCCGGCAGAGGCTCGGCAAGCCATGGATCGAGTGCATCGCGCAGGAGCGCATTCTGGCGTTTGATCTCCGCCACCCGGCCGGCGAGCGCGGGCTCGCGGGCGAGCGCCGCGGCGACCTCCACCGTCCGCTCGGGCGAGAGCTGATGGTCGGCGAAGGCGTGCAGATCGTCGTCCGACAGCGGCAGGCCGGTGCTCACTTGACCACCTTCAGCGGCGATGCGGTTTCCGCGTTCATGCGCCTCAATTTCTCCCGCGCGCGCGACAGCCGCGACATGACGGTGCCGATCGGCACGCCGAGCAAGTCGCCGATCTCTTCGTAGCGCAGTTCCTCGACAGCGGCAAGAATGAGTACCTCGCGCTGCGCCAGCGGCAAGCGGCCGATCTGCTGCAGCACCTCGGTGAGCTCAACCCGGTCCGACTGCGTGGGTCGAACCGGAATCTCCCACCCGGCGGCCGGACCTTCGTCCGCATCGAGCGAAGCCTGCGCATACTCGCGCTGGCGCAGCGAAAACTGGTTGACGTGCACGTTGTGCATGATCGTGAACAGCCACGCGCGAAGATCGCTTCCGGCCCGCCACAGCCGCCGCTTTTCCCAAGCCCGCGCCAGGGTGTCCTGCACCAGATCGTCTGCGCGGTGCATGTCACCCGTCAGTACGCGGGCGTAGCGACGCAGACGCGGCAACGCCGCGACGAGGTCGGGATTGGGCAGCGTGTCGGGCAAGAACTCTCCCTGATGTGTCGAATTGCACCTCGGCAGTGCATCCAGGCTTCGCGTTTTCGCTCGCGCCTCCACGGAAAACAGCGCTCGAGACGGGGTTATTCCCCGCCTCCGGGCCCTTGTGCGGGCGGCGGCGGCGCAGCCTGGGCGGTCTTCCTCGCGCGCTGAATTGCCAGCATCAGGCTCGCGCGCAGGCGTTCGGTCGCGAGAATGAGCTGATGCATCTCGTTGCCGCTGGTGCGCTTGAGCCCGGCGGATCCGAGATCCGCCGACTGGCCCACGGAGATCCGCTCGGCGGCTGCCGTCACGCGCCTGATCGGACGCACGACCGCGAACTGAATGAACACGATGGAAACCAGGAAAGCGCTCACCAGCAGCGCGATCTGCAGTGGGCCGACGACATCGCGTGTCACCTGCCAGAAAGACCGGATGGGGAGCCTCACGCTGATAATGCCCGCGACCTCGCCTTCCTTGAAGCCGAAGCCGTTCTGCGTGCCGTAGCGCTCGCGCACGTCGGCCGGCGCGCTCTCGGCGCTCGCGTGACAGCCCAGGCAGGAAGCCTTTTCGTACAGCGTGCGTGCGTAGCGGAAGCTGTCGGGCAGGACTTCATAGTACTCGGTCAGGTGGTTCGCCCGGATGCGCTCCAGCGCCCGCGTCTCGAAGGCATCGGGCTTGTTGACCGGGTTCATGAAGTTGTGCGAGGTAACCCGGAACTTGGCCGGCGATGGCGACTTCTCCACGACTTCCGAGTACTCGCGCTGCGCGAGCGCCGGGTTCTTCGAGTAGAAGTGCCAGACGTCGGCGGCTGCGGGCGTTGCTGCCGCCCCCGACGTCGCGGCGTCTGGCGCGCTGACCAGGGTGATCTGGCCGAGGTAGCTCTTGTTGTCGTCGCGCACCCACACGCGGCCGTACTGGGATACCCAGCTGCCGAAGGCGTCCACGTTGTCGGCAACCGTTTCCGCCTGCGACTTCAGCTCGTTGCGATACACACTGTCGAGAACGAGGTAGAAGGACCCGACGACCAGGAGCAGCGCGACGACGAACACGACGATGAACTGCGTGGTAATCGAACGGTTGAAGAGCATTTTGATCCTCCCTCGCTACGCCTAGAACTTGATGCACCCTATGGCATCCTGCACGAAAGCCTCGCGCCGCTCCAGATCGTCGATATTCTGCGCGAGCAGCGCCACATACTGCTCGAGATCCGACGGGCGGTTCTTGTTGCCCGTTGCAAGCCATGCAGCGCGGGCGTCTTCGGCGAGCTGGGAGCCGAAGGGGCCGACCTCGACGATGAAGAGCCGATCGATCGCCTCGCAGATGCGCAGCAGAAAAGGCAATGCGCGATGACCCATTCCCACCGTCTCCCTTGGTCGCGCAAACGGGCCGTCTGCGTCCGCCTGGCGGCTGACCGGTGCTGTCCGGTCGCTTTATCGTGCCCGACAACCGTCTCTACGGCAACTCCGCGGCCGGCATCCGCGCCATGATGATAGGGATCTTGCGGGCCAGCCCGCGTGCGTCGGGGTGGCGCTCGTAATAGAGCGGGTTGGGCGCCATCGCCGCAAGCCGCGCAGCCTGCGCCGCGTCGATCTCACCCGCACCGATACCGAAGTAGCGGCGGGAGGCCGCCTCGCAACCGAACACGCCGTCGCCCCATTCGATGACGTTCAGATAGAGCTCGAAGATGCGCCGCTTGTCGAGCATCGCCTCGAGCATGAGCGTGATCAGCGCTTCCTGCGCCTTGCGCCAGTAGCTGCGCTGCGAGGAAAGAAACAAATTCTTCGCCAGTTGCTGCGTGATCGTGGAACCGCCGGCGACCACCCGCCCCCTGCGGTAGTTCTTCTCGATCGCCCGCTGGATTCCGTCCCAGTCGAAGCCTTCGTGCTCGACGAACTTCGCGTCCTCCGCGGCGATCATCGCCCGCTTCAGCGCCGGCGAGATGCGCTCGTAGGGGACCCAGCGATAGGAGAGGTGCGGCTGCTTGCCGCGTTCCTTGAGCTCGGCTTCGCGCATGGCCATGAAGGCGGTCTCGCGCGGCGCATGGTCGCGCCACCACAGGATATGCACGGCGTACCACGCCTGGACGAGAAGAACGCCGACTACCCCGAGCAGCAGTATCCACAGGAGCCAGCGCCCCGCCGCCCGCATTCGGCTCAGGCCGTGCCTTCCGAACGCCGCTCGCGCGCCTCGTTCACTGCGAAATCAGCGCGTCGCCCGGCGCAAAGGTCCACGTGCGGGTGATGTAGAGGATGTCGGTGTCGCGCTTGATATCCGGCGGGAATGGCGCGTAGGGTGCGGCCATCTCCACGATCGTCCTCGCCGCTGCGTCGAGGACCTTCTGTCCCGACGAGCGATCGAGCGCGATGCTCTCCAACGAGCCGTCCGCGCGAATGCCGACGGTGAGCAGGAGGCTGCCATAGAGCTTCTGCTCCCGCGCCGCCTCCGGATAGTTCTGGTTGCCGACGCGTTCCACCTTCAGCCGCCAATCCTCGACATAGCGGGCAAAGCGATATTCCTGAGCGCGCGCACCCACGAATCGTCGCTTGGGCCGCTTTTCGTAGGCTTCGAGCTCCTTGGCGATCTGGGCCTCGAGGCGCACGGATTCGAGCGAGCGCTGCATCAGCTCGGTGGCGCTCGGCAGCTCGGGGGCTTCCTGCACTTCGGTCGGTTTCGTCACCGGAGGCGCGACGGCCGCCCTGGCCTGGAGCTGCGTCATCATTTCGCGCGCCTGCTTCTCCAGCTCCTCCACCTTCTGCGTGGCTACCGAGAGATCGGTCTTCTCGCTGTCGCGCGGCAGCACCGGCAGCGGGCTCTTGGCGCGCCGGTTGGCGTCGGTGTTGCCTCCCCCTTCGAGATTCGCCTGCGCGAGGAGCTCCGCCTGGCTCGGCTTCGAGGTCGACTTCGCGTTCACCAGCGCGACCTCGAGCTGAGGTGCGTTGCGGTCGAACGCGGGCATCTGGAACGGACTGAACCTGATCGCGAGCACGATCATGTGCAGCACGACCGAGCCCACCAGCGCGTTCGCGAGCAGACGATTCCCCGGCGCGGGATCGACCGCGAGGAAGGGCAGCGACATCGTGCGCGGCTCCCCCACGGCCACGGGCCGTGCGCGCGGCCGCGGCGCTTCCTGGCGCGCGGTCGTCGCGCCCGGTGTGGCTCGAGTGCGGGCCGGCTTGGCGGGCATGTGGGCGCAAGTATATCCCGATGTCATGCCCGGGGCCCGCGGCTCGCACCTCCTGCTGCTAGTCGGTCGCCATTCCCGTGTAGTGCGCCTCGAGCGTCGCGGCGAGCAGATCGATGCGTCCGATGCGCAGCCGAACCCTGCTACCGGTCGCGAGCGCGGGCAGGTCGGCGACGCGCGCGACCAGCGGCAATCCGTCGAAGCGCACGAGATTCTCGCGCAGCACGCTCGCCGAGGCTTCCCCCACGCGCTCCTGCAGGAGCCAGCGCAGGCACCAGTAGTGCTCCATGCGACTCTGGAATTCGGCGTATTGCGCGTACGTTGCCTCGAAATCTGCGGCGCAAGCGAAGAGTTCGGCGTCGTTCTCCGCGTAGGGCGGCCGCTCTCCCGCGACGAGCGCGAGGAGCTGCCGCTGGTTCACGAGGTCGCTGTAGCGGCGCAGTGGCGAACTCGCCCAGAGGTACTGCTCGACGCCCAGACCCTGATGCGCCTCCGGCTTGGTGCTCATCTTCACCTTCCCTGTCTGCTGCGTGCGATACAGGCCGGCCACTCCGGCCTCCGCAAGCAGCTTGCCCCAAGTGCTGTTGACGTAGATCATCGATTCGGCAACCAGCTTGTCGAGCGGCGAGCCGCGCGCCCGCGGCACGATCGCAATCTTGCCGTCCGGGGTAGCATTCCAGTCGACGCGAAAGCTGTAGTCGATGCGCTGGGTGTCGGGCTTGCCGCGCGCGGCTTCGAGCTTCTGCGCGAGGCGCCACAGCGCTCGCAGCTCGTCGGTCCACTGCGCCTCGCCGGGGGCGGCGGGCTGCGCGAACTGCTCTCCGATGGCGTCGAGCCGCAGATTCTCCGCGATTGACACGCGCTCGAGGCGGGTCGTGTGCTTAAGCGGCGTTCCGTCCGCGGCGGTTTGCACATAAAGGGAGAGCGCGGGCGGTACCGAGCCGGCTGCCAGAGTGAAACGGGCGAGCACCGGCTCCGGCAGCATCGTGATCTTGCGCCCCGGCATGTACACCGTGGAAAGCCGTGCCCGCGCGATAGCATCGAGCGGCGTGCCGCGCGCGATCACGGCGCCCGGCGCGGCAATGTGGATGCCGATCTCGAAGCCGCCGTCGCGCAACGCCCGCACGGAGAACGCGTCGTCGATCTCGGTCGTCGCCGCGTCGTCGATCGAGAAGGCTCGCGCTTCTGCGCGCGGCAAGTCCGGGACGTCGGGCGCCTCGCCATAGAAAGGAAACGCAGTTCCAGCGGGGAACGCGTCGAACAGGAAGCCGTTGAAGTGATAGTCGTGAGTCGAAGGAATCGCGCCGCAGGCAGCGAGCAGCGCGAGTGGATTGGTCTGCAGCTCCTCGCACGCGGCGCTGAGTGCGCGCGTCTCGAGGGCGAGCTTGTCCGGCTTGTAGAGAAGCGCCGGAAGTTTTTCGCGGAAAGCCTCCGGCAACCGATGCTGCTTGAGCTCCTGCACATAGGCCAAGATCCTTTCGCCCTCGCGGCGCTTGCGCTCCGCGCCCGCGAGGGCGGCCTGGAGCGCCTCCGCCGGCGCAGCGCGGTAGCGGCCCTTGCCCTTCTTGTAGAAGTACATGGGCGATTCGTGCAGGCACAGCGCGAGCGCCGCGGCCTCCGCGGGGCTCGGCGCGCGCCCGTAGTAGTCGGCGGCAAGCTCCGTGAACAGGAACTCCCGTCCGTCGCTCACTTCCCATAGGAAGCTCGGATCCACGTCCCGCGCGAGCTTCTGCGCCTCGGTCATGATCGCCGCGGGCAAAGGCTCGGCAAAACGCAGCAGCACGTGCGCCGCCTTGATCTTCATGCGCTTGCCCGACGCGGTCTCGACCTGCAGCGACGTGTCGTTGTCGGCGAGGACGGTCCCGGCCCGAAACGAACCGTCGTCCTCGAAAAAGACATGCATAAGGGGATGCAGCGACAAGGAGGTAGTGAAAATTATACCTGCGAGCGAGTGCAGCGATTGCACGCTGAGGTCATTTGCCTCAGCATCACGCTTCCATGGATAAGGCACCTGCGACCATGAACTTTCGCCGTCTCGGCAACAGTGGCCTCGAAGTCTCCGTCATCTGTCTCGGCACGATGATGTTCGGCGACCGGACCGACGCCGGCACCGCGCAGCGGATCATCGCCTCCGCGCACGAAGCCGGAGTCAACTTCATCGACACCGCGGACGCATATGCGAATGGCGTGTCGGAGACGATTGTCGGGCCGGCGATCGCCGCCAACCGCCGCCACTGGATCCTCGCCACCAAGGTCGGCAACGTCTTGACCCAGAGGCCGCTCGACGGAGGTCTCTCGCGGCGTTGGGTCATGCAGGCCTGCGACGACAGCCTGAAGCGGCTCGCGACCGACTACATCGACATCTATTATCTGCACCGCGACGACGAGGCCACGCCGCTCGAGGAAACGCTCGCCGCCTTCGGCGATCTCATCCGCGCCGGCAAGATCCGCTACTTCGGGGTCTCGAACTATCGCGGCTGGCGGATCGCCGAAGTCATGGCTCAGTGCGCGAGGCTCGGCATACCCAAGCCAGTCGTGTGCCAGCCCTATTACAACGCGTTCAATCGCATGCCGGAGGTCGAGGTCCTTCCGGCGTGCGCTTACTACGGGCTGGGCGTCGTCCCGTACAGCCCGCTTGCGCGCGGCATGCTCACCGGCAAGTACCCGCCCGGCGCCGAGCCCCCGGCGGAGTCGCGGGTGGCACGCAAGGACCGCCGGATGATGGAAACGGAATTCCGCCCGGACTCGATCGCGATGGCGCAGACGATCAGGCAGCGCGCCGAGAAGAAGGGGCTTACCGCGACGCAGTTCGCGCTCGCCTGGGTACTCAACAATCGGCTGGTAAGCTCCGTGATCGCTGGACCGCGCACCTTCGAGCAGTGGGCTGACTACCTCTCCGCTGTCGGCAAGACGCTCGATGCTGAGGACGAAGCCTTCGTCGATTCCCTGGTGCGCCCCGGGCACCCGTCCACACCCGGCTACAACGATCCGCAATATCCGTTCTACGGGC
>DASVFM010000207.1:0-17673 GCA_036380055.1 Casimicrobiaceae bacterium | reverse complement strand
TCTAGGCGGCCGTGCAGCCAGGATAAGCCAGGAGTTGGGTTGAGACGTCGTCCTGACTGCGCCGAGCAGAACGTCCACCTACTGAGTCGCCGGATCTAATGAACGCTTGGAATGCTGTTGGCTTTCTCGCCGCCGGCCTGGTGATCACAGCCTTTTGCATGAAAGATATCTTGCACCTGCGAGTCGTCGCGGTCGCAAGCAATGTGGCATTCCTGGCGTACGGCGTCGCCTTTGGGCTGATCCCCGTCTGGCTACTCCACTTGGTATTGCTTCCAGTCAACCTGGTCCGGTTGTGGCAGGTCGGCGGCCGTATCGCGATCGACGCAACACAAGACCAGCGCAAGGGTCGCATGGTTGCCCGACGGGCACGCCGTCGACGCCGGATTCGAACTCAAAGCAAGCCGTTCGGCCTGCGGAGCCGCCCGAACGCGCTGACACGGTAGGTTAGCGTCAACGCCCACCACTCGCTCAACCAGTCCGCTCTCCCGCAGCGAAGGGGCTGAAGGACCGTTTAGCTGAGCGCGAATAACTGCTCAGGGCCGGATCACGACCGTCGCTGATCGGCCAGGAGCGGACATTGCCGCAAGGTCCACCGCGTGCTCAGCGGCACTGGCACTTCATGTGCGCCAAGCGCTCGTAAGCTATCTGAAAGGTTCCCAGACTAATATTTCCTCCATTTTTGGCGGACGCTGCCATGAAGGCGCGCGCGTCCAGGCGATCCGCTAAGGAGGCACGATGAAAAAGTTGGTAGCAGGTCTTGGGGTTGCATTACTACCGGCGGTGGCGACGGCGCAGGCCCTTGGGCCCGTCGTAGACAATGAGACCGGAAACACGGTCTTCTTTGCCGTACAGTCAACCAGGACCTACTGGCAGGGGCCGATCACCTTCGAAAATAATGTGGTGGTCAATTCTCTTTCGGTCGGGCCGCAAGAGGGTTGTGCTCCCGGGCCGAACGGCACAACGGCGACCTATTATGGCTACCTGTTCTTTGGCAGCAGCCCCCTGGATGTTAATTCAGCAGCCCCGTGTATTAACGTTGATAGTTCGTCTGCAATTACGCTTCCAAACGGTATCAATGTTGTCGCTGGTTCCGCAGTGGCGACTGTGCGTTATGTCGCATTTTCTGGCATCGACCAGGCAGGGAACCCATTTAATGGTCACTTTGAGCTGATCGAAACTACTCATTATGGATGTTCTGGTGGGCGTGGTGGCGGTTGCCATACCACGGCCTATTTGTGGCCTTCTGCCCCAGAATATAACTCTGATGGCACGCCTCTCTTGGATGCACACGGCGTGCAGGTTGTTTATCAAACCAAGGTTGTGTTCGAGAATTACACACCGATAGTGGCCCCGCCGCCACCGCCACCGCCGCCACCGCCCCCCCCGCCCCCAGATGTACTGAGCAATCCGAAATTGAAAATCACAGTCGTGCACGTGGGTCAGCCGGTCGCCGGAGTAATTGCGACGTTCAGCGATTCCAACCCCAACCCCGACGCATCCTTCTACACCGCGTTGATCGACTGGGGTGACGGCACACAAGCCGCGGGCGTTGTCAGTAGTAAAGCCGGCACTCCGTCTGGCACATTGAGCGTCAGCGCACCGCCCGGCGGGCATACCTACACTTTCCACGGTGCCGCTAGAGTTTCGGTAACCATCACGGAAGTCGCCCCCGGGACCGCGAGCGCCATGGCAACCGCCTGGGTCGGGCTGTTCTGATCCAGGCTTGCCTCTGCGTTAGGCCGCCCACGTCAGAGTCAGGACGTTGATTGAACCGAACCCCGCTTCCGTGGCGGGGTTTGCGCATCTGAGTCCGCATAGGCACGCATGCCGCATTTGGCTTCTTGCCGAAGCGACGCCCTCGAGGAACGCGAGGTTCTGCGAAGGGGCCGTTAACTAACCTTGGCTAACGTCTGCTAGCGGCCAGTTCCGGCGGTTCGCATTCGCCGCGGAAATCTCCCGTAAGCACCCGTTCGGAGTCCCATCGAAATCGTCGCGCCGCGAGACGAGCCGTGTCATTGATCAAGCTCCGTTTAGGCGCTCATCGTGCGCCAGTGGCCGGCTAACCCTGCTTGACAATAGCTCGCTTTGGGATCAGATTTTCCCGTCATCGACGCGCTGGTTCGCAGCTGAGATTCTCGGCGACAACCTCGATAAACTCTGCCCGCTAGGACCACGCTTCCTAACGGCCCACTGGACGCCCGTCCGGGAATAACGCGAGCGATGAATCCCGGGTTCTTAGTAGCGTTTGCTTAGTGCCACTCGAACCGGGCAAATTGAACGGTAACAATTGCGGAGGCCTCAAACATCATGAAACCAAAACATATATGCAACAGTATTGTGGCAGTTCTGTTCGTGTTCCCGTTGCTGGGGACGTTCGCTGTGCAAGCAGCGAACTCGGGTTCTATTGAAGTAATCGCGACTTTTGATTATCCCGGGACCGGAAATAACACCTTGCCGCAAAAGATTAACGAAAGAGGCGACATCGTTGGCTCTTTCATCGATTCCAGCGGAGTAACGCGAGGGTTTGTCCGGTTCAGCGATGGTAGCTTTAGCGACCCGATCGTTGACCCTAACGATGCCGTGGGTTTTACCGAAGGACGAGGGATCAATAACCCACGCACAGTAGTCGGTGACTACGCCACCAGCGACGGTAACCTTCACGGGTTCTTCCTGTCGGGCAGCACCTTCACAGAATTCGATGTTCCCGGCGCGGTCTTCACCGCTGTGCTTGCGATAAACAATCCCGGCGACTTTACCGGCACGTTTATTGACGGCAGCGGGATCCAGCAGGCGTTCGTCAGCGTTGGCGGAACCTTAACGTTGTTTAGCATTCCGGCAGCTATCGCGACCCTTGCTTACGATATCAATGATTCAAATCGTTTGGTGGTGGGATACTATATAGACGGCTCGGGAATCCTTCACGGCTACTACCGGGATAGCGACGGGACGCTGCACTTCCCGATCGATCCTACAGGCTCCGTTGCGACAATCCTGTTTGGAGATAACAATAGGAACTGGGTGGTGGGTAGATATGCGGACGCCTCAGGCGTGACTCATGGACTCTTCTTTGTCCCGCCAAACAATTTTTTCACTTTCGATTTTCCCGGGTCAACCTTTACATCCCTTAACGGAATCAGTTCACAGGGGAACATCACTGGTCGTTACGTCGATGCTTCTGGCATTGCCCACGGATTCATAGCTCGCGTTAGAGGCACACCGCCGACGACTTTGACCGCAACAGAAAGAGAGGAGATGAAGTCGAACGTCGACCGGGCGCATGCCACGCCGGCGCGCTGAGTTCAGTTTGGAAGCTAGTAAAGCGTTGATGCGCCATCGAGGTAGCGTAGGACGGCTTGGCGGGCCGAGGGGAAGCTGGTGATAGGGGGTTGTCGCGACGCCGTGGTTGCCCGGCAGCGGGACTTCGCGAGCGTCAGTGGACGCTCCGGCGTATGCGCCTGCCCGGCGTCGTGCGCGAATGGCGCGGTCGCCGTTTAACCTGACTCGTTGAATGCGTGTCCGCTTTGGAGAAAGCCGACCGTCTGCAACGGGTCGATAGTTCGCGGTCGGGTACTAGGAGAGCTGCCGTTCAGTCGCTGCCTCGGCTCGCGTGCACGGCTCTGGCCGCTTTCTCCGGCGTTCGCCTTTCACCGCGACGCCAGCGAACGACCGGTGAGCGACGTGGACCCGTCATTCGATCAGAAAATGGCGACCGACAGGAACGGGTCGGAAGCGGTCGTGGGCGGCTGCCTTCGGCCAAGAGCGGACACTCGTCAAATCGCAGAATCCTCTTCCGTATCGAATACTTGCTGATCGATCATTTCTCCGGAATCCCGGCCTTGCGCAATCCTGGGTAGTAACGCATCTCGAGCAGGTCCAGGTATAGCTGGTTACCAGCTTGTGGCATCGCCTTCAGCTGCGCAATACTGAGCGTAGGTCTGAGCCTTAGCGCGGCGCTCTTCGCGGCGTCAGCTTTCGCCATCTCATTTTGCTGAGCGTAGACGGCGACCAGCAATACCTGAGCGCGCCAAGAACTGCCGCTCGCACCAACTTGTTCGCATTGGGGTGTCGCTTCGCGATAATTTCCCAGCGCGAGATTGGTCAAACACTCGATGCCGGAGAAATAAGACGCATCAACCACATCGGCTGTCCGGGGAGGGTCCATGGCGCGCGCCTTCTGGATCACGCTCAGAGCCTCGTCGGCGCGGCCCATCCGGAGCAGGACGCGGGCTCGATCAAGCACGCGTCGAACGCTGCCCGGATCGAGCGCTCGGGCATGATCATTCGCCGCCAAGGCTTCCTCCCATCGACCCAGCCACGTCAGAGCCTCTGCGCGAATTTGCCACGCCCAGGAGTCGCTTTCGCCCAGCACGACCGCGCGGCTACTGAGCCGCTCCAAATCCTCCTTTTCCTGCCTGACCCGCGGACTGTTGGCCTCTGTTTCTTCGGAGAGCTGGCTGATGATGATGTTGGCTTCGGTTGCTAGGGCGGGCACGAAGTCGGGGTCCAACGACAATACCTCTTCCATTTGCTTCCTTGCAACCGCGCGATCTCCATCCTTTTCATATGCATCCGAGGCACGTAGGAATCGGTTCCACGGATCGCCCAACGCAGGGTTTGCTTTAGCGTGCCTCCTTGCCGCGGCTAATACCCCATTCCAGAGACGCCGCTCGATCCGTTCCGCGGCGCGAACCTGCTCATTCTCCAGCTGTGTCGCCTCAAACTCGAAACGGTCACCCCAGTCGTCCGTGCCGGTCTCGGCGTTAACCAAACGTATCAAGATGACGATTTTGTCTGCGTTACGGTGAACCTCGCCGACGGTCAGATAGCGGACGTTCAGTTCGCGTCCCAAACGGAGAAGGTCTCTCGGCTCACTAGGAGTCGTTCCAACTTGCCCTTGCGCGACGACACGCGTCCAGTAGTCGCGGCTCAGCACGTTCGTAACGTTGCTCGTCAGCGTGTCGGCTAGGCGAGCGTCTGCGGAGGTGCCGCCGTAAGCTGTAAACGGGAGGACGGCGACCGACATCGCGAACGGCGGAGGTTTAGCGTCGCGGTGCGATTGCCACCAAAGGAGTGTCGCCCCCATCACAGCCAGCGCAGCAAAGCCCGCCGCTAACCCAGCCCAACGGAGCAGAGAACTTCGAGGCAAGCCGACACGACCTCGACCCACTGGTATCTTGCCACCGAGCGCAACTCGATAGACCTCGACCGGGCGAACGATGTTCTTCACTTCCTGCGGCCCTAGGTCCTCGAAGTCAAAGCTCAGCTTGTCGAGAACCTGATCGCGGACCACCTTGCTGACGCAGATCCCTCCGGGCTCGGCCAGGGTCTGCAGCCGCGCGGCGACGTTGACGCCGTCGCCAAAAATGTCGTCGCCGTCGATGATGATGTCACCGACATTGATGCCGATCCGAAACTCGATCCGTCGCTCGGGAGACACATCGACATTGCGCTCGGCCATACCACGCTGCACGTCGACCGCACAGCGCACCGCATCGACGACACTCGGGAACTCGAGGAGCAGGCCGTCGCCTGTGGTCTTGACAATCCGGCCGCCGTATTCGGCGATCTTCGGGTCAATCACTTCCTGGCGGTGGCCCTTCAATCCCGCCAGGGTCGCGCTGTCGTCGCGGCCCATGAGCAGCGAATAGCCCACGACATCGGCCGAAACGATCGCCGCCAGTCGTCGGTGGTCCCGCGTCAAGGCTCCCTCCCCGTGAGCGCCCTACCTAGTGATCATAGGGACAATCTTCCGGCGCTACAAATGCGAGGCTGTTGCGGCTTTAGCCGGGAACGCGAAGCTCCACGATTCCGATCACCCAACGACCGCTACGGGTCGATTTGCGACGCTCGCTAACGTTCAACCGCTGTGACCGATAAAGACCTACGGTCCCCTTCGCGCCGGCGATAGTTGGTTCGGCGTCCGCGGACGCGGGAGCCCGGGGGAGCGACGAGGCGTCGCGGAAGCGGCCGCGGAGAGTTCGGCGAGAGGAACCTTGTTTGCCCTGGATCAACGTTCTCGACGGGTATCGGGGCTAAATTTGATCCGTATAGCGAGAGGCCAGAACCGTGGATCCGTTGTTCCTCGGTGTCGTATTCGCAATCGCCGTCGCATGCGGAGTGTTTATCATGTCCGTGGCGTGTATCAAGCCTGAAGGCTCAGACGCGCACGAGACGGCGGAGGTTCGCGAATTGCACCCACTCGAAGCGGCGGCGCAGTAAGGCACCTTCGGCCGTCGGATGATCCTCTCGGTCAGCGATGATCCGCTGCCGAGAGTTTTGGCTGCCCATGTCGCGCGCAAAGATTGACGTGCCGATGCGTCGGCCCGCTGCCAATCTGGGTGGACGACCCTCCGTCTTTGCAGCGAGTTAAACGCCTTCGCAACTATAATTTGGTTCGACTCCCGAAGAGCGCCATGCTATCGATGCTTCGTTCCATGCTGCCCTTAATGCTTGTTGCGCTTAGCGCCACGGTCAGCGCCGCGCCAGTCAGCTACACCGAAATCGGAACGATTGTCGACAGCACGTATGCCGGCGTGAATCCGGGTGACCCGATTACCATTGTCGTTACCTATGACCCGACAACGGGCCCGCCATTCTTCCAAATCATTAACGACGGGACGGAGTTGAATGTCGTTCAGGACCAAAACGGAGACGCTCTACTCCTGCCGTGGGTCCTATGGATGAGCGTCACTGCCGCCTTTGATGGGTACACCTGGCAAAACGATGTCGGGACCTACAACAACTACGCTACGGCCGGTGTCGAAGACGGCATCAGTTGCGGCCCTTCGTGTTTCTACGATTCCTATACTGCTTTCTATCTTGTACAAACATCGGACCCCGCCCTCAGCGAATTTCTCTTTGGCTACTGGGCCATCTCCAAGTCGGACACAACCAATCCCGATCTGACGAACGGCGTGTCTTTCCCGCAGCCGATCGATCTGTCGATGGGCGAGCAGTCTGGTCTCTTGTACAGGCAAACTCAAGGCGGTGATGCGCAGTTCGTAGACTTTGTGCTGACCCAGATCGACATCCCGGCGGCTCCGGAACCCGGCACCCTGGCGCTGCTAGGCCTCGGTCTCGCCGGACTCGGTTGCTCGCGCCGTCGCAAAGCAAACTAGCTCAGCTACGCTCGCGCGCAGGACTGCAATAAGAATTGAAGTACCTTTGATCTAGCGCTCTCAACTAGCGGGCGGCGGCAATATCGTTGGTTTTGTTGTCCAGCCTAACGTACGAACGCCCGCCCACTGCCGCACTAGTCAGAGCGCGCAGCGTCGCCTGCAGGTACTGATGCCCGTAGCGCTGGTCGGGCTCGAGGTGCGCGCCCTCGGCCCATTCGTTCCACGCGTTGATGAACACGAGCCGCTCTTCTCCACGGCGGCGCTCGTTCACCTGCGCGATCACTTCGCGCAACCACACTTCGTAGAACTCGGGATACGAATTGACGAAGACCTGCGCGAAGTCGCGTCGCCGCGCCGTGTTGTCCCAGCCCGGCATGATCGTCGGGTGTCTCACGTAGCCGGGGTCGTGCCGCTCGAGCAGATCCACGACCACTTGGCGGTAGTCGAAGATCGAGCCTTGGAAGGCCGGGTTGGTGATCTCGAACTGCGGATTGATGCCGAGCGTGCGCACGCAGTGCGGCGGGAACTCGACCTGTGCATCGAAGCCGTACTGGCCCGGGTCACCCGTGTCGTAGGTCTCGGCCGCGCACAGATAAAGCTCGCCAACCCCCTCGCGACGGCAGACCGCGCGCCAAATGCGCGCGGTGGCGCGCGCGTCCGGCAGCATCCCCACGCGGTACACGATGAAAAGCGGCTTTCCGTCGACGCGGATGTAGCGCGGATCGCGAAAGTGAGCCAGCAGATCGCGGATGAGCCGCTCGTCGTCCGCGGGCGAAGGGCGCTGCGCGATCAGGATGTCGTTATCCGCGCCGTCCCAGTGCCGCGTCCAGTTCTCGTTCGCCCAGCAGAAGCAGTACGGAAGATCCGGCTTGCCCGAAGCGCGCATGTGCTCGACGGGTCGCTCGAGCAGCCGCTTGCCCGCGAACCAGTAGTAGTAGTAGCAGAAGCCGTGAATGCCGTAGCTGCGCGCGAGCACCGCCTGCTGCTCGAGCGTCTCGGGAACCCTGAGATCGTAGAAGCCGATGTCGGCGGGAAGCTGCGGCTGGTAGTGACCGACGAAGCTCGGCTGCGCACGCGTGACGTTGGTCCACTCGGTGAAGCCCTTGCCCCACCACAGGTCGTTTTCCGGGATCGGATGAAACTGCGGCAGGTAGAACGCGATGGCCCGCACGGGGGGCGCCGGACTGCGGGTCGCCTGCTGCATCAGGCGACCGCCTTGAAAACCTGCTCGCCCGCCGCCGCGGATTCGCCTGCCGCCGCCTGACCGGTCACCAACTGCCGCAAAATGCCCTGCAGAGCCTCTGCACTGACGAGTCCCGTCACCTTGGCGCGAGCGGCTCGGCCCAGCTCGTCGAGTCGCGCCGGCGCGCGGCGCAGTTCGGCGAGCCGCTGCAGCGCGTCTTCCGACGAAGCGTAGAGCAGTCCGTCGACGCCGTGGTCGATGTACTCCGCGTAGATCGACGCGACAGGCAGCAGCGCCGGGACCCCGCTCTCCATGGCGGAGAAAAGCTCGCGCCCATCCTCTTCGCGCCACCACGGCGCCGCAGTGAAGACCAGGCAATCGAGCGCTTCGGCGAATTGCACGAAGCGCATGTCGTGGCGCGAGCAGAAGCGTATCGAAGCTTCGTCGCCGAGATGGAAGCGCAGGCGTCCGGCATCGTAGAGCCTGAGCGCGCCGGCTTCGGCAGCCACGCCCTTCAGGAATTGCGCATCGGCATCCAGCGGCTCGCCGCCCCAGTTTCTTCCGACGCCGCCAACCGCGAGTCCGGCGAGACGCGCCGCCGTGCCCCGCTCGCGCCTTGCGCCGCGCGTTTCCGCGGCCAGCTCGACGGGCGGAGGCAGGATCGCGTGACCTTCGCCGAAGCGAGCGGCCATCGCCCGCGACGGGAAGACGAGCTCGACCGGCTGCGCGCCGTCGCCGGAGATCGCGCGCAACCGCTCGATCAGCTCGGCCGGCGATCGCGGCGCGCAGATCACGACGATGCGCTCGGCGTCCGCGTGGCGCAGCCAGTCCGTCGAAGCGACGTCGGCGCCGACGTGAATCTGGCAGCCGCCGCGAGGAAACGACCCCGCTTCCGGATTGAGGCGACACGTCGTCGCGCGAGGCGCCGTCGAGAGGTCTACGCCTCCCGCCGACCACACCTCCAGGTTTTCCTCGGTGAGCAGCGACGCTAGGCGGCGCGCTAGCCATCCAGGATCGGCGTCGACCATCGATGCGTGCAGAATCAGGTGAACAGTTTCTGCGGAACTCGGTTTGGTGCCCGTGACGCGGGGCCTGCGGCCCGGCCGCGACGCGCTCGGCCTGAGCGCGAGGTCAACCAGGACGGGCAGCGCCAGCTCGCACAGCTGGATCGGCGGAACGGGTTGCCGACGGCTCTCCTCTTCGGCTTTGCGTTGCGCGCCCTGGATCAGCTTGAGATTGTGCTCGATCGCCGGATAGGGCGGCCGCAGCTTCATGGCCGCGACGATCAGCCTCCTCGCCTCGTCGAGCTCGTTGAGCCGGAGCTTGATCGCGCCGAGCATGTGCAGCGCGTCGTGCGTGTCCGGCGCGCGCTCGAGGACCGCGGCATAGACATCCGCCGCTTCGGCGAGGCGCTCGTGGCGCTGGAGCCTCAGCGCCTGCCCCATAAGAGCGGCGCACTCTTCGCACACGCTCTCGGGCAACCCGGCCCAGTCGGGTCCGCTCGGGCGATACGAGGCGCGGGGCGTCGCAGGCGGTGCAGGAGACATCGCGGCCGGGGGTGGCTCCACGAGATCTGGCTGCATCGCCTGCGCCGACGCTATCGCGCCGTGACAGTCCTTGTACCTGCGGTTGCTCCCGCACGGGCAGGGACTGTTGCGCGAGATATTCGTCATCCGCTGCGCTTCAATCCGCCCTCTCGGCCGTGGGCGCGATCGCGTCGGCGACGCGGGCATCGATCACGTACTGCCTCGCGTACAGATCTTCGAGGTCATCGAGGTCCTGGACGGCGATGGAGACATTGCGCGTCGCGATCCTGCCCGGGCGGCGCGAGACGACGTGCAGGTCGATCAACTCGGTCCGCAGCAGCGGCCTGACATCGAGCACCCCATAGCCGGTCTCCTCGAAGAGCCTGCGAAATGACGGCTTGGTGAAGAAGCGCACGTGCGTAATGTCGAGGACGCCGTCGGCCGCGTAGTCCCAGTGGCCCGAGGCCAGCGCATCGAGGGTCTCTAGATTGCGCACGTTGGGAACGCTCGCCAGGACGCGCGTTCCCGGTTCGAGCCAGTCGCGGATTCGCAGGAGCGTCCGCCACGGATCGTACAGGTGTTCGAGGATGTCGAGCAGCAGCACAAGGTCGACGCGCACGCTGCCGAGCCGGGAGCGCAGATCCAAGTCGTGCAGATCGGCGCAGATTACTTCGTCGAGCGCTGTCCGCGCGAGGTCGGCGGCCCAGGGGTTGCGCTCGATGCCGATCACCCTGGCGGCGGGGAACTTCTTCTTGATGATCTTGCCCGTCGCCCCTGCGCCGCAGCCGATGTCGAGGATCAGGCCGGGGGGTTCGCTGATGAAGCTCGCGATCTCGAGACGGACGTTGTCGTGGTACTGGCCGTCATACGGCACTTCCTTGCCGAGGTGCGTTTCCCAGATCCGGTCCATGTCCTGGCTTCGGTCGCTCGCTGCCGCGGCTCGGCGCTTCGGAGACCCTCCAGACTCCACTAACGCCGCGCGGCTTGCGCCATTATACCGATGTCATAACAATTTGTACGCTACTTTCGTCGGCACCCGGTGCTCGCCCGGCCGCGGTTGCTTGCGGGCTCCTTACAACGCGAGCGCCAAGGGCCGGCTCATCGCGCCGCACCCGCCGCGATCCACCCCGCAACGAGCCTTCGCTCTTCGTCGGTCATGCCGGTCAGATTGCCGATCGGCATCGTTCGGGTGACCACCGCCTGCTCGTATATCTTCTGCGCGCTGGCGGCGATGCGATCTGGCGTATCGAGCT
This sequence comes from Casimicrobiaceae bacterium, assembly GCA_036380055.1. Classification (GTDB taxonomy): domain Bacteria; phylum Pseudomonadota; class Gammaproteobacteria; order Burkholderiales; family Casimicrobiaceae; genus PALSA-1003. The sequence goes on along the minus strand of DASVFM010000207.1, from coordinate 6,593 downwards.
TCACGTCCATCGGCGCCGTCGCGAAGCCCGCCTGGGTCGGCCTTTCTGCGTGGCAGGGTGCGCAGCGCTGCGCGACGATCGACTGCACCTGGGCGAAGCTCACCGCGTCCGCGGCCTTGGGCTTCGCCGGCGCGATCGCCACGGCGAGCACTGCCGCGCCGAGCGCCGCCGAGATGGGGATCGCCCACACCACGCGCCCCTTGTGCCGCAGGTTGAAGAAGTGCCGCACGTACGCCGCCAGCAGCAGGATCGCGATCAGCACCAGCCAGGCGTGCCGATTGCCGTAGGTCAGCGGGTAGTGATTGCTGATCATGATGAAGAGCACCGGCAGCGTGAAGTAGTTGTTGTGGACCGAGCGCTGCTTGCCGCGCAGACCGTCGAGCGGGTCGGGCGCCACGCCCTGCTCCTTCGCCTGCACGAGGCGTCGCTGCGAAGGAATGATCACGTGCGCGACGTTGGCCACCATGATCGTGCCGAGCATCGCGCCGATCTCGATGTACATCCCGCGCCCGCTGAACAGCCGCGATAGTCCCCAGGCGGCAAGCGCGATGAAGGCGACCATCGCCGTCACGATCCATCCCTCGCGCTCGAGCCCGAGCCGCTTGCAGAGCTGATCGTAGAAGAGCCAGCCGGCGAGGATGAAGGCGACGCTGAGCGCAACCGCCTGCCACGCCACAAGATCGGCTACGCTGGGGTCGATCAGGTACGCGCGTGCATTGAGGTAGTACATGAGCACGAGCAGCGCGAAGCCGGAGATCCAGGTCCAGTAGGCTTCCCACTTGAACCAGTGCAGCGTCGCGGGCAGCCGCTCGGGCGCGACGCGGAACTTGCGCACGACGTAGAACCCGCCGCCGTGCACGGCCCACAGCTCGCCGCCCACGCCCTTGTCCGCGTCGGCGGCGTCCTGCGGCGGCGCGAGGCTGTTGTCGAGCCAGACGAAGTAAAACGACGCTCCGATCCAAGCGATGCCGGTGATCAGGTGCACCCAGCGCAGGATCAGCTGTAGCCAGTCGCTCGCGTAGGCTTCCATCGCGCGCGCTCTTCAACTACCGCGATACGTCGAGTAGCTCCAGGGCGAGACGAGCAGCGGCACGTGATAGCGCCCGGCGGCGTCGGAAATGCCGAAGTCGAGGACGATCTCGTCGACGAACGGCGGGTCCGGCAGCGCGACCCCGTGTGCGCGAAAGTACGCGGCCGCGGCGAACACGAGGCGGTAGCGCCCTTTTCTGAGTGCAGCGCCCTCGGCGAGAGGCGCATCGCAACGCCCGTCGGCATTGGTGCTCGCCGAGGCGATCTTCTCGTAAGCGTCGCCGGCGCGGCGATAGAGCGTCACCGTCATTCCCGCGCCGGGCTTGCCATGAGCGAGATCTAGGACGTGCGTCGTGATGCGGCCCACCTGGCTCCCCTTGAGTACCCGTGCGCGACCGGCGCGATTGTCAGCGCCGGAAGGATTCAATAGCATTCGCCGTGTATTGTAGTCCAGCTTTCTTGATCGACTCGGGAGCGCAATGCCGGCTGCAGCGTATCCGCGCGACATGGTTGGCTACGGGGAGCGGCCTCCGCACGCGCGCTGGCCCGGCGGTGCGCGGCTCGCGCTGCAGATCGTGATCAACTACGAGGAAGGCGCCGAGGCGAGCGTGCTGCACGGCGACCCGGCAGCGGAAACCTTCCTCTCCGAGATCGCCGCGGCGCAGCCGTATCCTGCGCGCCACCTGTCGATGGAATCGCTCTACGAGTACGGCTCGCGCGCCGGGCTCTGGCGGCTGCTGCGCCTGTTCCGCACGCGCGAGCTGCCCGTCACCGTGTTCGGCGTGGCGATGGCGCTCGAGCGCAACCCCGCCGCGGTCGAGGCGATGCTGCGCGACGGGCACGAGCTCGCATGTCACGGCTGGCGCTGGATCAGCTATCAGCAGGTGGACGAGGCGACCGAGCGCGAGCACGTCGAGCGGGCGGTCGCCTCGATCCGGCGGCTTACCGGCGAGGCGCCCGAAGGCTGGTACACCGGACGCGACAGTCCCAACACGCGTCGGCTCGTCGTCGAGCACGGCGGTTTCGTGTACGACGCAGACTCCTACGCCGACGACCTGCCCTATTGGGTCGAGGTCGCTACGCGCGACGGAAAGAAGCCGCACCTCGTGGTCCCCTACGCGCTCGACACGAACGACATGCGCTTCGCAACTTCTCCCGGCTTCGCCAGCGGCGATGACTTCTTTCACTATCTGCGCGACGCCTTCGACACGCTCTACGGCGAAGGCGATCCGCGGGGGCTCGACGCGCCGAAGATGCTCTCCGTCGGGCTGCACTGCCGGATCGCCGGTCGGCCCGGGCGCTTCGCTGCGCTCGCGCGCTTCCTCGACCACGTGCGGGGCCACGAAGGCGTATGGGTCGCCCGCCGCATCGATCTCGCGCGGCACTGGATCGCGACGCATCCGTTCCGGGCACCCGCATGACGCTCGCCGAGCTCAACGCGATCGACCACGCAAAGTTCGGCGCCGTGCTGCGCGGCGTGTTCGAACATTCGCCGTGGATCGCCGCGGAAGCCTTCCCGCTGCGCCCCTTCACGAGCGTCGAGAACCTGCACTCTGCCCTCATGGAGATCGTGCGCGGCGCGTCGGCCGAGGCGCAGCTCGGCCTCCTGCGCGCGCACCCCGAGCTCGCCAGCCGGGCGGCAATCCGCGGCGAGCTCACGGAGGAATCGAAGCGCGAGCAGCAGGGTGCCGGCCTCATGCAGTGCTCGCCTGCCGAATTCGCACGGCTGCATGCGCTCAATCGCGCCTACGATGCCAAGTTCGGGTTTCCGTTCATCATCGCCGTCAAAGGCCTCACGCCGGGCGAGATCGTCGCCCGCTGCGAAGCGCGTCTCGAGCGAGACCGCGCCACCGAGTTTGCCGAAGCGCTGGAGCAGGTCGGACGCATCGCGCGCTTCCGACTCGACGCGCTCCTCGGCGGCGAGCGGTCCGAGGGCCCGCCGAAAAGCGGGTGACGCGAGAACCAGGGGGGCTGCGATGACGACATCCGCGGCACAGGTCGATCCGCTCGACGAAATGCTGCCTGCCGGGCGCATGCTGGCCATCGGCCTGCAGCACGTGCTGGTGATGTACGCCGGCGCGATTGCCGTGCCGCTCGTCGTCGGCGGCGCCTTCAGGCTGCCGAAGGATCAGATCGCATTTCTTATCAACGCCGATCTCTTTGCCTGCGGCGTGGCCACGCTCATCCAGTGCATCGGCTTCTGGCGTTTCGGCATCCGCCTGCCGGTGATGATGGGCGTCACCTTCGTGGCCGTCCTGCCGATCGCCGCGATGGCGGTCGCCGGCGCGACGATCACCGACGTTTTCGGCGCAGTGATCGTGGCGGGGCTCTTCACGATCGTGCTCGCGCCCTTCGCAGGCCGGCTGGTGCGCTACTTTCCGCCGCTGGTGACCGGGACCATCGTCACCGTCATCGGCGTGACGCTGCTTCGCGTCGCCGTAAACTGGGCGGGCGGTGGCATCCGCAACTTCGGCGATCCTACGAACCTCGCCATCGCGCTCGCGGTGCTCGTGGTCATCGTCGGCGTGAACAAGCTCTTCGATGGCTTCGTGGCGAACATCGCGGTTCTGCTCGGGTTGGCGGTCGGTTTCGTCGCTGCGCTGGCTTTCGGCCTGGTCGACCTGACGGGCGTGCGCGAGGCCGACTGGTTCGCGCTGGTCCATCCATTCCGCTTCGGGCTGCCGACCTTCGACGCGGCCGCGATTGCCACGCTCTGCATCGTGATGGTCGTGTCGATGATCGAGTCGACCGGCGTGTATCTCACGCTGGGAGAGATCTGCGCGCGCCCGGTGGGCCCGAAGGAAATCGCCCGCGGGCTTGCCGGCGATGGTCTCGGCACTGTCATCGGCGGCGTGTTCAACACCTTCCCGTACACGTCCTTCTCGCAGAACGTCGGCCTGGTCGGCGTGACGGGTGTCAGGAGCCGTTGGGTCGTCGCCGTGGCCGGGGCGATCCTGGTTCTTTTTGGGCTCTTTCCCAAGATGGGGAGCGTCGTGGCGTCGATCCCGCATCCGGTGCTCGGCGGAGCGGCGCTGGTGCTGTTCGGCATCGTCGCCGCGACGGGGATCCGCATCCTCGGGCGCGTCGACTATGCCTCGCGACACAATGTCCTGATCGTCGCGGTGAGTATCGCGGTAGGCGTGATTCCCGTCATCTCGCCAACCTTCTTCGGGCAGTTTCCCCGGTGGAGCGCGCCCGTGCTGGGCAGCGGAATCACGCTCGCCACAGCGACCGCGGTGCTGCTCAACCTCCTTTTCAACGGCAGCGGCGAGGCGCGGCGTGACGCGGCGCAGGAGAGTTAGCGCCCGAAGAGCTTGCCGAGCGCCTTGTTGACCTCGTCGGTCGGCACGGGCTGCTGCTTCGTCGCGGCCTTCTGGGCGGGCTGGCTGCTCCCCGACGCACGGCCGAGCGCAACCTGGCACGGCGCGCCCGTGTCACCCGTGGGCTGCGCGAGCAACACGCCGAGGGCAGCGAGCCCGCCGCCCCCGGTTGACATGCCTGCGGCGACCTTCGCCACCGTTGAGGCCGCCGCGACGGCGTCGACGCCGACCGTCGGCGCGGTGAACGGACCGTGGAAGCGCACGAGCTCCGCAATCTGCGAGATGTTGATCGGAATTCCCTGCCTGATCTGAGGCTTGACCGAAAGATCGATCGTCTCACTGCGAAAATCGATCGTCCCGCTCGCCGTCGCGCCGAGCTTGTCCGTCTCGACTGCGATGCTGCGGTCGACGGAGGCGACGCCGCTCTTGAGCGGCAGGCGCACGACCGCGCAGCGCAACTCGGTGGTCGCGTCGACGTTGCGGAACGGGTTGACCGCCGCGGCGAGCTTGTCGACGCTCTCCGTCGCGCTTCCCTTGGTGTTCACGAGGGAGGCCTGCCCCGAGGTGGCGAGGAAGCTGCCGCTCGCGGTACTCGCCCACTGCCGCGCAGAGGCGCCACGCGCGCTGATGTCGGCGTGCACATCCACCTTGCCGCCGCGCACTTCGCGCTTCATGCCAAGCGAGGCGAGCACGGCAGAGAGGTCGAGGCCCTTCGCATCGAGGTTGAGCACGACCCCTGCGTCAGGAGCGTGCGTCGCGTCGACCTGCACGCGACCCTGCACGCTGCCGCCGAGCGCGCTCGCCTGCACGGGCATGTTGAGCCGGCCGTCCTGAAGCGCGATCTGCACTTGCACATGATCGAGATGCTGGCCGTCGGGCAGCACGAGCTTGTCGATCGCAAGATTCCCTGTCGCATCGACCGAGCGCAACTCGGACACGTCGATCGGCTCCTCGCCGAAGACATAACGCGACTTGGCGTGCGCGGGAACGGCCGCCTTGGCAGCGATGGCGTTCGCCTGCCCCGCGGCGGCCAGCTCGGCCAGCGTCATCGTCGGCGCGGCAAGCTTGAAGTCGACCTTCGGCCGCGGGCCGCCGGTCGTCACGCTCATCTGCCCCGTGAGCTGGGTCGTGCCGTAGGCGGCCTGGAGGGGCGTGGCGTTGATTGTGTTGGATTGCACGCTCAACTGGCTGCGCACCGACGCCTTCTGCGTGCCGATGTTCCCCTGCACGGCCACCGGATATGGCCAGCGCTGGTGCAGCACCTGGTCGAGCGGTCCGAAATCGCCTTCGAGAGCGATCGGTGTGTTGTTGATCTTGCCGCGGAAGCTGCCGCTGATCGGCGATTGCGCGTCGCGCGCATGTACCGAAAGCTGCTCGATCAGCACCGTGGTCGTTTCGCCGGTACGGCCGTCGCGGTAGGTGAGCGAGCCGTCGGAGATGGCGAGGTCGCCCACCGCCAGCGCCCCGAGCGTCCCGCCGGAAGGCGCGGACGTCGGCGCGTTCGGCTGGGCCGTGCCGGTCAGCGCGGGAAACTCCCAGTTGCCGTTCCCCTTGCCGTCGGTCTCGAGCGCGATATTGGGCTCCACCAGCTTGAAGCGAACGATCTCGAAGCGCTTGCGCAGCAGTGGCAGCAGCTCGATCTGTGCCTCGAGCTGCTTGGCGGTGAGCATCTGCGGCTGCTTGCCCCAGGTTGCATTGCCCAGGCTCACATCGTTGATGACGAGCTTGGGCTCGAGGCCGAGCTTGAGGTCGATCCCGCCGCGCACGGTGAGGTCGCGGCCGGTCGCTTCCTTCACGCGCTGCTGCAGCGGCCCGATGAACTCGTTGATGTCGACGCTGCGGATCGCGACGGCAACCGCGATCAGAAGCAGCAACACGACGCCGCCGAGAACGGCGAGCGTTCGCCAGAAGACGCGCATCAAGCGATTCTAGCGCTTTTCTGCCCAGCCGCTACCGCAACGATGCGTTGAACTTCTCCAGGGCGGCCGCACCGGGGATGAGCTCCTTCTCGCCAAGCTCGTTGAGCGGCGAATCCACGGTATTGAGCAGCGCGTGCAGGTCGTCGGCCTCCTCGTTCACGTAGAGCAATCCCGTGACGATCTCTCCGGCGGCCTTGCGCTGTGCGAGGTAGGTGAGCGCGCCGATCCTGTCGCTCGCGTCGTAGTCGGCGTGGAGCTTGCGCAGGCGCAGCGTCGAGCCGTCGTGTTGGAGCACGTCCTGCACCGTTCCAGGCGCATAGTTGGT
>DASVFM010000206.1:0-18584 GCA_036380055.1 Casimicrobiaceae bacterium | reverse complement strand
AGCGGAAACGCATGCGGCACACCACCTGCGGCTGCGCGCAGTGCTGGCGAAACACGCGCTGCAACGCTGGCCTTATCCGGGCGTGATCGGCGTGCGCGAGGTCTCGCTCACCGGCGAGCGCACCGACGTTCACGTGCTGCGCGACTGGCGCTGGCTCGGTACCGCGCGAAGCGACGCCGAGCTCGCTTCGTTTCTCGAAGCGCCGCCACGCGCCGAATTCGATCTCGACATCTACCGGCTGCTCGTGAAGCACCTGCCCAAAGTCCAGGTGTATCGCCTCGGGCCTTGACGCGCCACGGCGGGGCGCCGCCAGCGCTGCCTACCCTCGCCAAGGGCTTGTATGGCGCGCCGACCGGGCCCGCGCCCTGCGCAGGCGCCCGCTCGACGCGGCTTGAAGCCCAAGGCTGGCGCAGACGCCCGCCGCGGCGTAAATTAGCGACTGCCGTAGCATTTCTCCGGGCCCCTCAGTCCCTGGGAGGCAGTCCTGAGCAACGTTCCGACGAATCTCATCCAGCTGCTCGCCGCTTACTCGTTCAACGAGATCGAGCGCGACTTCGACCTCAACAATTCAAGCTACGTGCGCCAGCCAGGGGTCGTGGCGCTTACCGAGGTCCTGCAAGACGCCCGTCCGCGCGAAGTTCCGCATCGCCTGCTTGAAGCGTGGACTGCGGACGATCTCGCCGTCGCCATCGCGCGCGCCGAGCGCCGGCTGCAGGGGCTCGACCTGCGCATCTGGGTCGCCGTGATCCCTGATCGGAACGAGCGTAACGAAATGGCTTCGCTGCTCATCGATCTCATCCGGCAGGAAAACCGCGCCGGTCGCGCCGTACGCGATCGCTGGTTCGAGCACATCGTGCGTCAAGGCATCGAGCGCCTCAGCTTGCGCCGGCGGGTAGCCGCCACGCTGCAGGGACAGGAGGCGCGGCCGCTCGGACCCTTTGATGACCCCCATCCTTCGCGCTGGATGAAGTAGCCGCTGGATCGACGGCGCCGCTTTGACCGCGCCGCCTTTGACAGTTAACCCTCCGGCAGGGGAAGGAAGCTCACTTCGCCGCCGGGCTCGTATCGGCGTTCGCCTCCGGCTTCGTTTCGGACTTCGCCTTCCAAGTGCGGGCGCGCTCGCGCGCCTCCTCGCGCTGCTCCCAGGTCATCTTCTCGGAGACATCCTGCATCGCCTTGGCGACGTCGGAGCGTGCGGCGCCGGGAGGCAGAGCGAACAGCGCAAGCTGCAGCCAGGTCATGGACTCCACGCTGTCCTGCGGTACGCCGCTTCCGGCGGCGTAGAGCAAGCCGAGGTTCAGTTGCGCGTAGGCCATCCCCTGCTCCGCGGCGCGCTTGAACCACTTGGCCGCTTCCGCATCGTTCCGCGCGACACCGAGGCCCTGGGCATAGCTCGCGCCCAGGTTGTACTGCGCGTTGGGATCGCCCTGCTCGGCCGCCCTCTTGAACCAGGTGAACGCAACCTTGTCGTCTCGCGGCACGCCTTTGCCTTCGGCGAACATCGCGCCGAGGCTGTATTGCGCCATGGTGTTGCCCTTTTCCGCGAGCGGACTCCACAACTCGATCGCCTTGGCGTAGTCGCCCCTTTGATATGCCGCCATCCCTTCGTCGAGAGTGTTCTGCCCGGCCACCGGCTGGGCAGCGATGGCGACGAGCGCAAGCAAAGCGCTCGTGCGACGTATCGTCTTCCATGGCGAGCGCAAGCAACCGAAGCGAGGCATCAGCGAGTAAGCGGCAGGAAGGATCGGCCGCAATTGTACCAAGCGCTCGAGCCGAGCTGCGATCCGGCCAGTGCTTCCGCAACGCACATCGACGTCATTTCGCGCTCGGCGGATCGGCGTGCGCGGCCGCGGCACAGGAGGCCTCGCCGCGACAGGTCGAAGCGGCCGCGACCGCCGCATGCAGCGCCCTTCGCGCATCGGGACCCAGCGATCCAAACGTATTGCGCAGCTCGTCCGCATCCGTCGCGAGATCGTGATACTCCCGCTCTCCGTTCGCGTATTCCGCGTAGAGCCAACCCGGCGCGCGGATCGCCTCGTAGGTCGTCGGATTACCGCTGCGCGCGCTCGGGAAGTCGGGATCGACGAGATCCCTGACGGGTCCGTGGTGCTCGATCAGCGCCAGCGATCGCCAGCCGTCCACCTTCTCGCCGTGCAGCAGCGGCACGAGGCTGCGGCCGTCGATGCTCGTCGAGGGCGCCATGCCGCCGAGCTCGGCGAAGGTCGGGCACAGATCGATGTTCTCCGCGACTTCATCCACCCTCGTCGTCGCGGGAACTCCGGGACCCGTCACGACGAGCGGGACGCGGATGTCGGTGTCGAACGCGGTCATCTTGCCCGGGAGCAGCCGGTGTTCGCCCATGTGATAGCCGTTGTCGGAGCTGAAGATGAAGTAGGTGTTGCGCTCCTCTCCGATGGCTGCGACCACACGCTGCAGCTCGCCGATCATCGCATCCACGGCGAGCACGGACTGAGCTCGCTTGCGGAAATCGCGGTCGATTGCATCCTGATCGGCGGGCGAGAGTGCCGGATGAGCCTTGAGCCATTGCGGCGCGTTCGCGTCGGGCGCGGCGTTGAATGCGCCGGTGCGCGGGACTCGCAGCCCCGGGTGCGCATTTGCATCCCGCGGCGCCGGCGTATACGGCGCGTGAGGCGCGAAGGTCGCGACCTCGATGATGAAGGGTGTGCCCGCCGATTGCTTGATGAAGCGTACCGCGAGCCGTCCCAGAACATCCGTCAGGTAGTCATCCGGCGCGTTGCCGTAGTGGACGATCTTTCCATCTTCGTTCAAATCGTAGTTGAACCCCGGATATCCGTTGCCCGCCACCGCCCAGAATGACCACCCGGGCGCGGCCGGATCGCTCTTCGGCTGGTAGCCGTTGAGGTACTTGCCGAGCATCGCGGTGCGATACCCGGCGGCGGAGAGCGCCGTAGCGAAGGTCGCCTGCTCATGGCCACGCCTGCGAAAGGCGAGATAGCCACCGTCCTCGCCCACGTTACGGAAGATCCCTGTGTTGTGCGGATAGCGTCCGGTGAAGATCGACGAGCGCGACGGGCAGCAGAGCGAGTCGCTAACGAAATAGTTGCTGAACGTAACGCCTTCTCTCTGCATCTTCAGGACGTGCGGCATGTACTGGACCAGATTCCACGAAAGGTCGTCCGTGAGCACGAAGACGATATTGGGCCGTCTCGGCTGAGCGCCGGCGGCGCCCTCTCTCGGGCTCGCTACCGGCACGCTGCTCCCCGCCGGCGCGGCGTCGGTCGGGGCGTCGCCGTCGGGCAATCGCTTGCGCTCGGTCCCGGCACGGCTCGCCTTGCACGCGGCCACTACCTGCGGGTCGACCTGCGGCAGCGGTTTGCCGGCGTGCCTCGCCGTGCTTCCTTCGACGATGGGTCGAACGCAATCGACCTCGAGGCCCGCGCCGGTGGCTGCTGCACCCTTGGCGAATCCGGCGTCGCGGCACGCCGCGGCGATTTGTGCGCATGCGCCGCGCGGTGCCGGCGCCTGAGCCGTACTCAGCGACGCCCAGAAGGCAACCGTCGCAACCGCAAGGAGGCGCGTGGCCCTGCCGCGAAAACTCAAGCCGTCACTCTGGGGCGCGGGCCGAATTGAAGAGACTCGAGTTCCGCGAAGAGCTGGGTCCTGGCTTCCGGCGCCAGGGCGTGCAGCGGCGGCCGCAGGAGATTCCAGTGCGGCGCGTTTCGAAGCCGAGCGAGGATGGCCTTGTTCGCCGCGATCATCGGAAAGCGTTGAATCGCGGCACGAACGGCTGCGATGCTTTTTTGTAGCGAGTCCGCCCGCGCTGTCTTCCAGTTCCGCAGGAGCTCGCTGATCCCGGCCGCGTTCACGTTGGCGGTGGCCGAGATGCACCCTGCTCCTCCGCGGCGCAACGCGTCGAGCAGGTACGTTTCGCTCCCCGGAAAGACCTCGAACCCCGGGAAGGCGTCGAGCAGTGCCTGCGTGTTCTGCCAGTCTCCGGAGCTGTCCTTGATGCCGACCACGATCCCCGGGTACCTCTTCAGCAGCCGCTCGATCAGCGCCAAGGAGAAGCCGACGCCCGCCATCGGCGGAATGTGATAGAGATAGATGCGCAGTCGTCCGTCCCCAACGCGCTCGATCACTTCGGCAAAGCTGGCGAAAAGGCCGTCGTCGGCAACACCCTTGTAGTAGAACGGCGGCAGCATCAGAACGCCGAAGCAGCCGCCCTCAACCGCATGCCGCGTCAGTTCCACCGTGTCCGGGAGCGCGCAGCATCCGGTGCCCGGCATCAACCCTTCTGGCGGAATGCCGTCTGCAATCAACCGCTCGAGCAGGTTCATACGCTCGCCGAGTGAAAGCGAGTTCGCCTCGCTGGTCGTCCCGAACACCGCGAGCCCGTCCGCGCCCTCGGCGAGCAGCCAGCGGCAATGGTCGACGAAGCGTTCCTCGTCCACCGAGAGATCGGCATTAAAAGGCGTGAGCGCGGGAACAAATACGCCGCGGGGAGCGTGATGGGCTGTCATGATCGCTTCAGAGGCAAGTGAGTGGGATCGATGCTGCGGCAAGGATATCTGACTTCCGCCCACGCGGGAACGGCGGGCAACCGTTCGGCTGACGAACTGAAACTCTCGCGGCCGCTTGGCGCGCGAGGGCACTCTCCCAGCGCTTGGCACATCTCTGAAGCAGTTCAGAACTACTTCGCAGGCGCAGCCTGGCCCGTCGCGCCTGGTGGAAGGTGGGCGATGATGCAATCGAACGAGCGCGCATTGTAGGAGCCCGTGCCGACGAACGCGGTCAGTGAATCCCGGTAGATCTGCGGGGAGATTCCACCGCGATACAGGGCCTCCGTCTTGGTCAAAAAGTTGGTGTAGTTGACTGGAATCGCCCCGACGCCGTTGAAGATGATCGCCTCCCCCATGTTGTCGCTGCCAATGATCAAAGGCTTGCAATCGGCAGCGATTCTTTGAAGAAATGCTTCATAGGTATCGCCGCCTCCCTGCGTAGCGCAGCCGGAGCACACAACCGCAGCGGTTACTGCCAGGAGTCGAGAGACTCTAATCGCTTTAGACATAGCAGGAGATCACTCCAAAGTGCTGCCGCGATTCACCGCAATCCAGCGCCATCTTCGATCGGGCGCGGGAAGAATTGCACGATTCCTACTCCGCTGCAAATTGGGCATCCAGTGATATGCCGAAAGAATTCCTGTCGATGAACTGACACTATTCTGTCTGTACGCTGACGACGTGCTGTCCAGCACCTGACGATTTTGCTCTCTCGTTGTAGTGCTGCAACAGCGCGTGAGCGAAAACGATGGCCAACTCTTCCTTGCTGGTATACCACGTTGCAGATACCAGAGTCGCGGTGCTACGTTGAAGCGTCTCGATACATCTATTGCACGCGTGGATCTGCGGCCTCGCAAAGAGGCCGCGCAACAACAACTCGCCGCATAGGAGGATTCCATGATGGTCAAGAAGCCGTTGGCGCTGGCAATCGCCTTGGCGCTTTCCCCCTGCTTCGCTCAGGCCGACGAGGTCAGCGACCTCAAAGCACAGGTAGAGGCTCTGCAGAAGCAGATAGACGCCCTGAAGGGCAAGATCGAGCAGGTCACAACGCAAGTGCAGAGTCAAAAGACGGAAATGCAGGCGCAACAAGCCGAGCAGCAAAAGAAGAACGAGCAGTTCCTCGCCAGGCAGCCCGGAGCAACGGGCCTTACCTTCCTCACACCCGGCGGCGGCGACGTCACGCTCTACGGGAATCTCGACCTTTCGTTCGACTACGCAACGAAGGGACTGCTCAGCGACTACGGGGATAACGGGGGCATGCCCGTCGGCCAGATGGGATGGCAGCCGGCGATCTCGACCAATCTGTCCTACATAGGCGTCCGGGGAAGACATCCGCTGCAGGAGAATCTCGACTTCGTCTGGCAGTTGGAGGCTGGCATCGCAATCTCGGCGCTACCGGGCACAGTGAACACGACTTCGAACAACAGCGACCAGGTCAACGGCGCGCTGTTCTCGCGCAACAGCTTCATCGGTTTCGCGGGGAAGGATTGGGGTGCGGTGAAGATCGGCAAGTCCGAGACACCTTACAAGCTCTCGACCGACCCGCTGAATCCATTCAGCGGCATGCTCGGCGACTACCGCGTCATCATGGGGAACACGGGCGGCGACAACCGGGTCGAGTTCGGCTATCGTGCTCCGCACGCGATCTGGTACGAGTCGCCGAGCTGGAGCGGCGTGTCGTTCAACGCGATGTACGCGCCGGGGCAGAATCGCGACGACACCAGCAGCATCGTTCCGTCCGGAGAGCCGGATTGCTCCGGTGGCAACATCCCGGGGAGCGGCGCGCTACCGCCGACCTGTAACGACGGCTCGTTCGGCAACCTCTACAGCGTCAGCCTCCTGTACCGCGGTGGACCCCTCTACCTTGCGACGGCGTACGAGCTGCACAAGAACGTCAACCGCACGAGCGATCTACCGGTGTACGATCCGAATGACATCGCGGACGAAAGCGCGTACAAGGCCGCCATACAGTACGCCTTCCCGACCAAGACGGTGGTGGGGTTCGAATGGGAAAGGACGAAGCGTAACGTTCCGGCCGATCTCCAATACCAGAACGAACGCACGCGCAACAACGCGACCTGGCTCGTGGTGACGCAAGCGCTGACGGAGAAGGATAACGTCAGTTTCGGCTGGGCCCACGCGGGATCGACTCCGGGCGATCCGGGACAGCACAACACATCGGGCGGCCCCAATCCCCCCAACTCCGCCAACATGTATACGCTCGCGTGGAAGCACGCCGTCGACTCGGCTCTAAACCTCTATGCCAACTATGCGGCAACGATCAACAATAGTTCCGCGCATTACGATCTCGGCGCCGGGGGCCACGCGGCGACGGTCGATTGCCACGATTCGACGCCCGAGGCCGCATTCGACGCGACAACGGGAACGACCTCGAACACCGGCCCGCATTGCTTCGCCGGCGGCCATCTGCAGGGAATTTCCGTGGGAGCGCAGTACCGGTTCTAGCGGCTGCTATAGCTGGATCTAGCGTGCTGCTGCGACGAGCGCCAGCAGCACCGGCCCGGCGAGCAGCACCCAGGTGACGGCGAGCGCGGTGAGTGCGACCAGCACGGCCGCGCTGCCGAGATCCTTGGCGCGCTTGGAAAGATGGTGCGTATCCAGGCCTATGCGATCGATGGCCGCCTCGATGCTCGAGTTGATAAGTTCCACGATCAGCACGAGCAGCACGGATGCGATCAGCAGCACCCGCTCGACGGCGCCCACCGGAATCACGCACGCCACCGGGATCAGGATGACGGCGACCGCGATCTCCTGGCGAAACGCGCTTTCATGGCGGAAGGCGAGCTTCAGTCCCGACAGAGAGTAGAACAGCGCGTTGATCAGCCTGCGGATGCCGCTCTGCCCCTTGTGCGGGCTCTCGCGCGAATCCGGCGTGTCCATCATTCCCTAGAATACCAGAGCGTCCGTGCCGGACGACATCCACGGGACCGGCCACATGGTGCTCGCCGGAGCTTGCTTACAGACGTTGCGCGGGAATCTTGGAAGCCGCGTATGCGCCTATCGCCGTGAAGGCGGCGAGTACCGCGAAAGCGACCTCGAAGGCGCGGTCGAGCTGCGCCCCGACCGCCGCACGCGCCGCCGGCGAGAGGTTGGTCAGCGCCGCGCCGCCCGACTCGCGCAGATGCGGCAGCACCGAGGCGAGGCCCGAATCTTCGCGCCCGACGAGCACGAAGAGCACCGCGCCGACGATGGCGACGCCGAGTGCTCCGCCGATCGAGCGCGACACCGAGATCGACGCGATGCCGGAGCCGAGCGAGGCGCTGCCCGCCGCCGTCTGCACGATGATTTGCGTAGGAGGCATCGGGGTGCCGAGCCCGGCGCCAACGAGGAGCGTGAGCGCGATGATCACCGCGATCGGCGCCGAGGCGATGGAAACTGCGAGCGCCGCGAATGCCGCGGTGGAGAGCAGGAACCCGCGTGTCGTATACCCGGTGAGCCGGCCGCTCCGCGCGATCTGCCGGCCGGTGAATGTGGCGACCACTGCAGCGGAGAGCGTGATCGGGACCAGGAGCAGGCCCGATGTACCGATGCCGAAACCGCGACCGATCTGAAGATAGAGCGGCAGGTAAATCACGGCTCCGAACAGTGACGCCGCGAGGCAGGCGACCACCACGTTTGAACGCCAGATCGCGGGCGACGCGAGCAGACGCACCGGGATGATCGGGTCGGCAGCCCTTCGCTCCCAGGCGACGAGGGACGCGAGCACCGCGATCCCGAGGCCGAGGATTGCATACAAGCGCCAATCGGCCCAGGCAAAGCGATTGCCCGCTGAGGAAAGCGCAAACAGGATGAGCGGCAAGCCGACGGCGAACAGGATTACGCCGGCGAAATCGGGGCGAAAGCGCGGCCGCGGTGGGGACGCACGACGCGGAATGCGCCACGCGAGCAGCGCCGCAATGGCGCCCAGCGGCAGATTGATGAAGAACACGGCCCGCCAGCTCGCGTACTCGGTGAGGAGCGCGCCGAGCACCGGCCCCAGCATGCTCGAGGCCGCGAACACTGCGGCGAAGTAGCCCTGGAAATGCGCGCGCTGCCGTGGCGGCACGTTCTCGCCGATGAGCGCCTGCGAGAGTGTCATCAGGCCCCCGCCTCCGAGCCCCTGCAACGCGCGCGCAAGAATGAGCGCCCACAGCGTCGGCGCAAGCGCGCAGGCAAGCGAAGCGAGCGTGAAAACCGCGAGCGCGGCGAGCAGCGTGGCGCGACGCCCGAAGCGATCGCCGATGTGACCGTAGAGCGGCGCCGCGACCGTCGCCGCAAGCAGGTAGGCGACGATGACCCACGACAGGTCCGCGAAGCCGCCGAGCGAGGCGACGATCGCGGGCAGCGCGCTGGCAAGGATCGTCTGATCGACCGAAGCCAGAAACATCGCCAGCATGACGCCCGGAAAGACGCTCCGGAACGCGACGCGCAACTCGTCGGGCGCAGATGGCATGTCGGCGAGACGCTCGCGGCCCGCGCTGAGTCCCCCAACTTGTCGCCTTGCTATGGCCCCTTGGGCGGGATCGGCTGCGGCACCTGGTTCTTGATCGGCTTGATCGACTTCAGGTACGCGAACACGGCCCGGAGATCGCCTTCATTGAGCACGGCAAGATCGAACCATGGCATCGGCGGCAGGATCGGCCTGCCGACGCCGAGATGCTTGCCCGTACGCATCGTCTTGATGAACTGATCGGCTGTCCAGCCACCGATTCCCGTCGCAATGTCAGGCGTGATATTGGCGGCAAAGCTCGTGCCCCATGGGCCCGCCCACGCCGTCAGGTCCGCGTTTGTCAGCGCCGCCCATTGATTCGGATTGGGTCCGACGACGCCGGGCGGGACCGGTGGGAGCTGTGCGTCGGCGGGGTGCCCGGAGAGTAGCCGCGCGGGATCGGGCTGCGGCCCGTTCGGCGTCAGCATTTTGGGCGTGTGGCAGTCGCTGCATCCGCCATAGTTCACGAGGTACTCGCCCCGCCTGATCTGCGCCTTCGAGGCGCCGGCTTTGTCGGCGGCAGCCACCGGAACGGCAACCGCCAGCGCGGTCGCTAACGCGGTAATAGTGAACGCTGTGTGCCTGCCTCGCATCGAATCCTCCCTTGCGTGTCGTCGCGACGCAGTTTAGCGACGAGCCGCTCCGCAGCGCAAGCGCGCGACGGGCGAGAACTACCCGCGCCAGCCTGGTTCATTTGGAGAACTCGAACTCGCTGCCGGGCGCGCTCCTCTCGAGTGTCGTAAAGCCGTAGTACTTGTCGCCGAGCCTGAAGATATAGCGGCACCAGTTTTCGGAGGCGCTGCTCCATTCGATGCTCACGCAATAGCGGCCTTCTTCGCCGATGCCCCATCTGCCGTGCGCAGCACCCGCAAGCACGTCGCGGCCGAAGTTCGAGGCATCCCAGGAATCCGTAGAGGCGACCAGCGTGCCGTTGCTCTTGTTCTCCCAGACGCGCGTGCTGCCTTCGTCGGTGTGGCTCACGACCTTCGCCCCCGGTATGAGCTGCTTCAAATCGACGACGCTGAGCTGGGTCGCGTTTCTGGCTTTCGCGTCGGCAAGCGTCATCGCCTGCCCACTGCAGACGCAGCCGACGAAAAGCAGGAGGACTGGAACCAGCAATCGCATGCGGGTCTAGGCGATCGAAAGCGCGATCATACCGACTCGTGACGGGGGCGTCTGCTCCTGTCCCTAGGCAAGTCTGACGATCCAGCGCTCCACCGCGTCGCCGATCTCGCTGAGTACGTCGGCGTCGGTTCGACCGGAGGCCTTGGTTACATGAAAGGAATGGTCCGCGCCCTCGAGCCAATGCATCGTCCAGTAGCCGGACAGCCCGGCCAGCGTCTTTTCCATCAAATCGCGACGGCACAGGGCGTCGCGTGTGCCGTTCACGCACAGGACCGGGACGTCGATCCTGGAGAGGTGCGCATCGCGGAGTCGTTCCGGTTGTCGGGCGGGATGCAGCGGATAGGCAAGCAAGAGCAGGCCGCTGCAGTCGAAGCCCTTCGCTGCGAGCATCGAAGCCGCGCGGCCACCCATCGAGCGGCCGCCGATGATGAGCCGCCTCGGGTTAAGCTCCTCTCGCGCGCGTGACGCGACTGCGGCCACGCACTCCTCAAGCTGCGGCATGCGATCGATCCTGCCGGAGCCGCACTCGCGGTAGACGAAGTTGAAGCGCACTGTGTCGATGCCGCGACCGTGAAGCAATGCAGCGAGCGCCGTCATGCCCCGATCGGCCTTGTGGCCCCCGGCGCCGTGCGCGAACACGAACAGTATTCCTTGCGGGTCCTTGCCCGCGGGCTCGAAGAGCGCCATCGTCCGGTCGCGGCCGACGTCGACACTCCATTCCCGACCGCTCTGCTCGTTCATCGCCGCGTCGAAAGGTGGAGACCCCGCGCAGCATCATACCGGAGGCGCCGAGCCCGCCGTCGGTGCGAAGATCTTGACCCTGCGGAGTCGACGGCGTAGCGTCGTTTTACCCGGATGACATGCCCGCTCTCAACGGGATGAGAATAACCCGGTTCGCTCTGTCCTCGCTGCTCGTCGCTGGCCTGACGACCCCCGGCATCCCCGCGATTGCCGCGAACCCGTCCGCCTGCAAGATGGTGCAGATTGCCGAACTGCCGGTGCGCGTTGCACACAAGAAGATCGTCGTCGACGGGGCGATCAACGGACAGAAGGTCGGCATCCTCCTCGACACGGGAGCAACGAGAACGATGATCCCGCACCCGACGGCTGTACGGCTGAAGCTCCCAATGCAAAAGATGCGGGATCGAGTATTCGGGGTCGGTGGCGAAGTCACCGAAGTTGACTCCGCCCTGGTAAGGGAATTCAAGGTCGGGCAATGGTCCGGCGAAGGCCGCCGGCTGGTAGTCGCCGGAGAACGCGAACTCGGCGACGACGTGGCAGTCGTCCTCGGCGAAGACTTCTTCT
The DNA here is from genome assembly GCA_036380055.1 of Casimicrobiaceae bacterium. Lineage (GTDB taxonomy): Bacteria > Pseudomonadota > Gammaproteobacteria > Burkholderiales > Casimicrobiaceae > PALSA-1003. The sequence goes on along the minus strand of DASVFM010000206.1, from coordinate 7,124 downwards.
CGCAGATCGATCTTGAATTCGATCTGGCCCACAACACTGTGAGGCTGTTCCGGCCCAAAGACTGCGACGGGGTCTCGCTCGCCTATTGGGCGCCGCAAGGCGCAAGCGAGGTCGAAATGGAGTCGATCGACGACAGACGGCCGCGCATTTTCCTAAACGTTAAGGTCAACGCGACGCCCGTGCGCGCCCTCCTCGACTCGGGTGCGGCCGAGTCGACCCTCGACACGCCGGAGGCGGCTCGGTTGGGCTTGCAGGACGCGCCAGCCGCGCAGTCCGGTACCTTAGTCGGATTCGGGCCGAAACCTATCGCTGCGCGCCGAACGCCGCTGCAGAGCTTCGCGGTCGGAGATGAGCTCATCACCGATACGACCATCGATGTTGCCAGCGTTTTCAGTGGCCCATTCGAGGGAACAGCAGGGATGCTCCTCGGCGCCGACTTCCTCCGTGCGCATCGATTGCTCGTCGCCCATAGCCAACGGAAGATCTACTTCAGCTACGTGGGTGGAGCTGTATTCGTGCCGGCTGCGGCGGCGAATTCTCCTGGTGGTCAGGCGTCCGAACCGGGAAGCTCGGGGCCGAACAGCGCAGCCGACTACATCAAGCGCGGCATTTCGTGGAGAACCAAGGGAGACCTCGATCGAGCAATTGCGGATTTCGACGCAGCGCTGAGCGTTGATCCGCGATCCGCTGCAGCCCTCGCCAACCGTGCCAGCGCCAAGGTAGCGAAGGCCGACTTCGAGCAGGCGATTGCCGACGCCAACAGCGCGATCGAGATCGATCCCAAGCTTGCAGCGGCTTTCGTCATTCGCGGCAATGCCGAGCGTCGCGCCGATCCGAACGCTGCGATCACCGACTACCTCCATGCGGCCGAGATCGATCCCAAGCTTGCGGCAGCTTACAACCAGCTTGCGTGGCTGCTCGCTACCGCAGAGCAGCCGGCGGTTCGCGATGGTCGCCGCGCGGTCGAGTCGGCGCTCAAGGCGTGCGAGTTGTCCGAGTGGAATAATCCGGCCTTTATCGACACTCTGGCGGCAGCTAATGCACGCGCGGGCGACTTCGCAAACGCGGTGAGGTGGCAGAAGAAGGCGATGGATGATCCGAAGCGGGCGAGCGACGACAAAGCGGTGCAGAGGCTGCACCTCTACGAAGAAGGAAAGGCCTGGCCGCCTGACTGACCGGCCCTAGCGTCGACGGGTCGCGACAATCGGCCAAATCGCGCGTATGCGCGCGCCCGGAGGCGTAGCTCTCATTCTTGACGCAGCAACGATCGCAGCTTGGCGAGCGCCTGCGAGGATTGATCGGAGCACGCCGCGATGCCGGCGGCGTCGACACGCTTGCGCATGGCTTCCATCGCCGACGCTGCGTCGGCCAGCGGCACCTTGCGCGAGATCTCGACGTAGCGCTGGCCGTCCGGAAGGCGCGAGACGTCAAGGTCGTAGCGCTCCGCCGCAGAGCGATACGTCTGCAGCGCCATCGGGCCGAGCTTGCGGATGTCGGGCGGCAGCGGCCAGCTGTCTGCACGGCTGCGCAGGTAGGCGGTCTGCGCTGAGCTCAGCGCCTGCGCCATCGCGGTGCGACCCGCAAGCAGATCCGCCGTTTGGCGGGCGTCCAAGCGGTGATTGAGCGAAACGGCGCCCGTCGTGCTCGCCTCGTACACGTCGTACTCGCACTTCCCGGCGCCTGGCAACGCGGTCCCGGAATTCGCGCGGAGGCAATCTACGTTCGCAACCTTCAGCGTGAGCTCGGAGCGGCCGTCCGCCGTCACACGCAGGCGCAGGCGCAGTCCGCGGGAGTAAAGAGTGAGCGCACGGTCGTCGAACTGCCAGACCGTGATGGGCCCTGCGCGAGGCTGCATGTTCAGAGCGCGCACCACTCGATCGGCGGGTGCGCAGAGCGCGAGCTGGACCTCCGCCCGGTCCCCGTTCGGCTCAGGCGACGCGGAGCAGGCGCCGGACGCGATGGCCAGCGTCGCAAGGAAGGTGAATGAGAGCCCGGCGTCCTTGAGGAGTTTAGCCGGCGACCAACCGATCACTTTTCGTGAGCATCGATGCGTCACCTACGTGACGCTCGTGGATGCGTTCGTTGCCACCATGACGCGCTGTTTCGCGTCTTCGGCTTTCGCGCTACCGCCTCGAGCGCGGCAGCGCCTTGATCGGCCTCGCGCGGCCGCTAGGCGGTTGCGCTCAACTTCTGGCGCCGAGCGATAAGCAGACGATCGCGGGTGCGGCGGGAAGCCAAGAGAACGATGTAGTCAGTCACCCGAGCGAGAGACTGCAGTCGTGCGAATTCGTCCTCGTAGATTCGCTTGACGATCGGGATGGGGTAGTGAACATCCTGCGCAATACTCGTAATGATCTCTTCATGGTCGACGTCGCTGCGTCGGTCAGGCATGGGTGCCCCCAAGTGTGAATCGACAGAAGGCGTGTCGAGAGACGCGCCAGCCGGTGCGCATGATTAACGCGATGCACGGTTGGCAGAGATTATGCAGCAACGATGAGCATCGCAAGCGGGGGCCGCCGAAAATCTTTCCGAGTGCACGAATATCGGACAAATCCGGTTGCCCATATCACGGTCTGTCAAGACCTTAGGTACCAGTCCTTCATCACCTTGAGAGGGTTATCGCCCAACCCATAGTTCGTGCAGCGATCGCGACCACTGGCGGCCTTCGCGAACCTGGGGTGCGCTGCAGCAGGCAGAGCCTCAGCCCCGCGCCGGCGGGCGGCCGAGCAGCCGCTCGGCGACGTTGAGGACGATCGCCAGCGGATCATCGAGCTTGAGCGGATCGTAGCGCAGCTCGATATCGGCGAGAGACAGGTCGTCGAGGAGCTCGATCTCACCCGAGGGCAACCGGCGTTCCCGTGGAACACCTTAGTTCAGTGCGAACGCCTCGAGCTGAAGCTCATCGGTCGGGAGACCGGCCCGCAAGTGAGCAAAGGCCTCGCGCCAGTGAAATGCCTCGCCTCCTTGCAGAGTTCCCGACGCGACTGCGCTCAACCAGCCGGTCGCGAACTTGGCGATGAACTGTCGCACCGAAAGAAGCGGAACGTGGTCCGTCGCAGGATCCGTGGTCGACGATCGCCATCTGATCCAGCAGAGTGAGGTTGTGGCGAACGAATGGCTCGATGATGTCCGCCGCGTCGCGGACCATCGTGGCGCCGACTAGACGCATTGCGTGCCGGCATACTACACAGCGGGAAGTGCGCCGGCTTCATGGAATAATGGTAACGTTTCTGGCCCCGCCCGACGCCCGGGCGGTCGGATGCGCATGCCCTTTCGCAAGAGGTTCGCATGACTGCACAGCAAGGCAAGACCGTGGCCGAATGGATCGCCGAGTTTATCGTGGCTCGCGGGGCAAAGCGCGTCTACGGGCTGCAGGGCGGCCACATCCAGCCGATCTGGGATCACCTGACGCAACGCAAGGTGCCCATCGTCGACGTCCGCGACGAAGGCGCGGGCGTGCACATGGCGCATTGCCACGCCGTGCTCACCGGTGAGGTTGGCATCGCCTTCGCCACGGCGGGGCCGGGCGTGACCAACTGCGTGAGCGCCATCGCCAACGCTTCTCTCGAGCGGGTGCCTGTGGTGCTGATCGGCGGCTGCGCGCCGATCCCGCAAGACGACCTGGGACCGCTGCAGGGAATCGATCATGTGTCGATCATGCGGCCGATCACGCGAAGCTCGCGCACGCTGCGTACTGCCGACAACATCCTGCGCGACCTCGACAAGGCGTGGTCGACGGCGATGGGCGACGGCAATGCGCCGGGGCCCGTATATATCGAGATCCCCACCGACGTACTGCGCAAGGTGGTGCCGCCCGGGGTCGTGCTGCAGGAATACCTCACGCCCAAGGTGCCGCGGCGCATTCCGCCGGACGCAACCGAGGTTTCGCGTGCGGCGCAGATCATCGCCCGGGCGAAGCGACCGCTTGTCATTTCGGGCCGTGGCGCGATGGGCAGCGGCAAGGAGCTCGTGCGCTTTCTGGACGCGAGCGGCGCGCTTTACCTCGATACGCAGGAAAGCCGCGGCATCGTGCCGGGCTCCCATCCGTCGTTCGTCGGCGCAATGCGTGCACGGGCGATGAAGGAAGCCGACCTCGTCATCGCGATCGGACGCAAGCTCGATTACCAGACAGGCTACGGCTCGCCCGCGGTGCTGCCGAACGCGCGCTGGATCCGCATCGGCGACAACGCCGAGGAGCTGCGCGAGAACCGCCGGGGGGAAGTCGAGCTGTTCGCGCACCCCGGGCTCGCCCTTGCGGCAATCACGGAAGCGCTGCCCAAGACGAAGTCGACCGATGCGGAGTGGCTGACCGGCTTGCGCAACGAGCACGTGCGTCGCTCGACCAAGTATGCGGGCGAACTGGCGACGTCCAAGGCAGGCAGCGACGGCCACATGCACCCGAATCGCATCTTCGCTGCATTGCGCGAGGTGCTGAAGCCCGACGCCATCACCATCGCCGACGGCGGCGACATCCTGAGCTTCGCCCGCCTCGGCCTCGAGGCACCCGGCACGTATCTCGACGCGGGCACATTCGGCTGCCTGGGCGTCGGTACGCCTTACGGCGTGGCCGCGGCGCTCGTGCATCCCGATCGGCAGGTGGTCGTGATCAGCGGCGACGGTGCGTTCGGCATCAACGCGATGGAGATCGACAGCGCGAAGCGCCACGGCGCCAAGGTCGTGATCATCATCGCCAACAACGCGGCGTGGAACATCGAGCGCCTCGACCAGCAGATGAACTACGGCGGGCGCGTCGTCGGAACGACGCTGGCGTGGAGCGACTATGCAGCGATGGCGCGCGCCTTCGGTCTGTATGCCGAACGCGTGACCGATCCGGCCCGATTGAAGGCCGCGCTGCAGGAAGCGTTCGCCAAGGCACCCGCGCTGCTCGACGTCGTGGTGACTCAGGACGCGCTTTCGTCGGATGCCGGCAAGGGCCTGGGCTGGGTGCCCGACCACCAGGCGCTCACTGCTTGGGACGATGCGGAGAAGCTGCGCCGCCAATGAGGTCCGTCCTCAACCTGGGGGAGATCCTCGCCGCGCACGCGCGCCTCCTTCCCGACAAGCCCGGCACGCGCGACTCGCGTCGCGCGCTGACGTTCAAGGAGTGGAACACTCGCGCGTGCAGGCTCGCCAACGCGCTCCTCGATCTCGGCCTCGAGAAGGGCGACCGCGTCGCGCTGCTTGCCTACAACAGGGTCGAGTGGATGGAGCTTTACATCGGCCTCGCCAAGGCCGGACTGGTCGCCGTACCGATCAACTTCAGGCTGGTCACCCCCGAGATCCAGTACATCGCTGAGCACTGCCACGCGAAGGCCATCGTTGCACAGGACGAGCTGGCACCGCAGGTCGACGCCTTGCGCGGCAAGCTCTCGATCGCCGAGAAGGCGTGGATCCACATCGGCGACAGGACGCCGGTGGGCTGGACCGGCTACGAGGCGCTCGTCGAGCGCGGCGCCGCGCGAGAGCCGGGCATCGAGGTCAAGCCTGCGGACACGTGGGCGCTCATGTACACCTCCGGCACGACGGGCAAGCCCAAAGGCGCGATCCGCAACCACGAGGGTATGGCGCTCATGTCGCTCGTCACCGCACTGGATATGGAGCTCACGCGCGACGACACCGCGCTGCTCGTCATGCCCATGTGCCACGCCAACTCGCTGAACTTCGCCTCGACGTTCACCTACATCGGCGCCACTGTGGTCGTCGACGACCGCAAGAGCTTCGACCCGGAAGGACTGCTGGCCACCATGGCCTCGCAGCGCATCACCTTCACTTCGCTCGTCCCGACGCACTACATCATGGCGCTCGGCCTGCCGGCGGAGGTGAAGGCGAAATACGACGTGAGCCGCGTGCGCAAGCTCATGATCAGTTCCGCGCCGGCCCGCAAGGACACGAAGCTCGCCATCCTCGACTACTTCGAGAACTCGCAGCTCTACGAGCTCTACGGTTCGAGCGAGGCGGGATGGGTGACGCTCCTGCGCCCCGACGAGCAGATCGATCACCTCGGCTCCGTCGGCCGCGAATGGACCGGGTCGGGACCCGTGAAGATTCTCGATCCGCAAGGCAAGGAGCTGCCCGACGGCGAAGTGGGAGAGCTCTATTCGTGCACGCCGTATACCTTCGACGGCTATCTCAACGATCCGGGCAAGACCAGGGAGTCGATCCGCGACGACGGCTACTGCAGCGTCGGCGACATGGCGCGCCGCGACGAGCAAGGCTACATCCACCTCGTCGACCGCAAGAGCAACATGATCATCAGCGGCGGCGAGAACATCTACCCGAGCGAGATCGAGAATATCCTCGGCCGTTACCCGGGTGTGAAGGACGTCGCGGTGGTAGGGGTGCCGCACGAGAAGTGGGGCGAAGCCGTGCACGCGGTGATCGTCATGCACGCGGCGCAGACGGCGGCCGAAAAGGACGTCCTCGAATGGTGTCGCGACAAGATGGCCGGATACAAGCGCCCGCGCTCCGTGTCGTTCATGGCCGAGAGCGAGATGCCGCGCATGGCGACGGGCAAGATCCTGCACCGCGTGCTGCGCGACAAGCTGGCCGGCAAGAGCTGACCCGCGGTGCTCCATATCCTCGCGCCGATCTCCGGCCCGGTCGTGCCTGGATGAGGTCGCATGCGGCAATGATTGAACGAGGAGCAGCGGCATGAACCTCACGCTCGACGGGCGGGTTGCGCTCGTGACCGGGGCGAACGGCGGGTTGGGCGCGCACTTCGCGGAGACGCTCGCGAAGGCCGGCGCCAGTGTCGCGCTGTGCGCGCGCCGGATCGATACGCTGGCCGGTGTCGCCGCGCGCATTCGGGCTAGCGGAGGCACGGCGCACGAAGTGTCTCTCGACGTCACGCGCCGCGACAGCGTCGTGCGCGCGTTCGAGGAAGCGGCGCGTGCCCTCGGCCCCGTCACCGTCGTCGTCAACAACGCGGGTGTCGCGGTCACCAAGCCGCTTCTCGATCACACCGAGGAAGATTGGGAACAGGTCGTCGGCGTCAACCTGACGGGCGCGTGGCGGGTGGCGCAGGAAGCGGCACGGCACATGGTAAAGAACGCGACCGGCGGCAGTATCGTCAACATCGCGTCGATTCTCGGCCTGCGCGTCTCATCGCAGGTGCCGAGCTACGT
>DASVFM010000205.1:0-4561 GCA_036380055.1 Casimicrobiaceae bacterium | reverse complement strand
CCACGGATACACCTGGGTGTGATCGCGGAACAGATACGGCGTCCATTGGTCGGTTTCGCCGCCCATGAAGCCGTAGAAGTACTGGAAGCCCATCCCGCTCGGCCATTGGTCGAACGGTCCGGCGGCGCTGTACTGGAACGACGGCGTGTTGTGGTTCTTGCCGAACCACGACGTGGCGTATCCGTTATCGGAGAGGATCCTGCCGATCGTTGCGTTCTCGGGACCGATGACCGAGTCGTAGCCGGGGTAGCCGGTGGCCATCTCGCCGATCTGACCGAAGCCGACGGCGTGATGGTTACGGCCGGTAATGATCGCGGCGCGCGTCGGCGAACAGAGCGCCGTCGAGTGGAACTGGGTGTAGCGCAAACCCACTTTGGCCAGCCGGTCCAGGGTCGGGGTGGGAATGACGCCGCCGAATGTGCTCGGCACGCCATAGCCTGAATCGTCGGTCATGATGAGCAGCACGTTGGGCGCGCCCTTGGGCGGCACGACCCGCGGCGGCCAATAGGGCTTCGAATCCTTTGCGCTCTCCTTGATCACGCCGCCGAATGCCGGCGGCGGCGCCGGAAGCTGGTCGCCCTTGAGTGTCATCGTCGCGTCGGGCGAGCCCGGCGTGCCATAGATTTGCTGGGCGCCCGCCGACGCCCCGAGAAAACTCATGACGATCGAAGCGACCAACATCATTGCGACGCGAAAGTTCATCGAAATCCCCTCTTGAACCGGCCGCCCGTGCCGGAGATACTGCGCCGTAGTAAGGAACCCGTCAGGTTGACGGAGCCTAGCAGTTTAGCAAACGCGGGACACTACCAAAACTCGCCACCCGATTCATTGACAATAGTCAAGAGTATCCGGATCGCATCGAAGTATTCGCAACGAAAGGAAGCGACTTGACCGCGCTGCTGATCTCGTTCGTTACCTTCATCGTCGTAATGGGCGGCGCGCTGCTGGGTGGATTTCTCCGTTCGGTTCTGCCGAAGCATCATCTGAGCGATGAATCGAAGGATGTCGTCAAGGTCGGCATGGCGTTTATCGCTACGCTGGCTGCGCTCGTGCTCGGTCTGCTCCTCGCCGCGGCCAAGAGCTCATTCGATACCAAGTCCGAAGAGCTCCTACAGGTCGCCTCGAAGATCGTGCTCCTCGACCGCAACCTGAGGCAATACGGACCCGATGCGAACGGAGCCCGGGAAAAGCTGCGGCAGCTGGTGAAGTCGAGGGTCGGGTCGAGCTGGCTCGAGAGCATCCAGTTACCGGGCGCCGACGCCACGCATCCGGCGTCCCCTCTCTTCGGGATCGAGGAGGTCCAGGAAACCCTAAGATCGCTTTCGCCCGCCAGCGAAGCCCAGCGGCTGATTCACGCGCGCGCGCTGCAGCTTGCCGGCGATCTCGCGCAAATGCGCTGGCTCGTGATCGAGCAAAGAGAAAGCTCGATCCCCATGCCGTTTCTGGTCATATTGATCTTCTGGGCCGCGCTGATCGCCACATGCATCGCCATGTACTCCCCGCGCAACGCGACGGTCACCGCCGTTGCGATCGGCTGCTCGCTGTCGATCGCCAGCGCGATCTTCCTGATCCTCGAGATGGATCGGCCGTTCCAGGGGCTGCTCAGAATCTCCGACGCGCCGCTGCGCACGGCGATCACTTTTCTGGAGCGCTAGCACTGCCGGCTCTGCCCAGTATGGTGCGGCGGACCAGCGCGATGTGCTCGCGCAGCGTGTAGGCCTCGCTGGCGAACTTGGCCGGCATGTGGATGCGCTCCGCCGCGCGCTCGATCAGATCGAGCTCCTGCAGCCACTTGGCGATCGGCAGGTCCTTCTCGCGGGTGACGACGTCGCGCTCGAGGGTCTCGAGCTCGGCGTACCAGCGGTAGACGCGCGCTTTCACCCGTGCGCGCACGATCTGCGGCAGGAAGTTGAGCACCGGGACGAGCACGACGGCGAGAGGCAGGACGATGACGATCGCGCGCTCCACGATGGCGGCCAACCAGTACGGCAGATAGCGGTAGAGAAAGCTGGGACCAAAGCGTCGATGCTGGTCCGCGTCGGCGGATACGGGGAGATCCACCGGTGTGGTTCCCGGAAATTCACCCGCTGCCTCGAAGTAGCCCTGGCCCCCGTGAACCTCCCGCGCAGCGTCGATCAGCAGGTTGACGAGCGCCGGATGCAGCCCCTCGCGCGCGACGAGCATCGCCTTGGTGCCGATGAGCTGGACATCGCGCGGCGGCACGTCGAGCCCGAAATCGATCGTGCCCCGCGGCAGGGTGAGCCGGTTGATGAAGGGCAGACGCCTCGCGTAGGCCTCCGCGCGCTCGACGCTCATTAGCTTGATCTCTGGATCGCGCAGCGCGGCGAGCACCAGCGGCGTCTGCGCCCCGCCGACATACATCACCGCGTCCACGCGGCCCTCCTTCAGCGCGTCGATCGCTCGGTTGCCGCCGAGCGGGAGGACCTGCGTGACGCCCTCGCCGCCTTCACCCACGGTGAAGTCGTTGAGCGCCAGCAATTGATCGGCGAGCGCGCGGGCACCACTTCCCGGCAAGCCGACGGCGAGGCGCTTGCCTCGCAGCTGGCTGATTTCCGTAAGCGTGACCGCACTGCGATAGAAGATCCACAGCGGCTCGTAGTACAGGCTCGCCAGCATCACGAGTTGGTCGGACTCGGGTGGGCCCGCCACCCCACCCTGCATGAACGCGACGTCGACGCCGGATTTCGGATCTGCTATCAGCCGCAGGTTCTCGCTTGCGCCGCCAGTCGTGCGTTCGATCACAGTGACGCCCTGCGCACCGAGAATCTGCTTGTAGCGCTGCGCGTACTGGTGATACAGCCCGAACTCGGCGCCCGAAGCGAGTACGACGCGTCGCGGCGGGCCGGGCTCGAGAAAATACAGCGTGGCCCACACGATGACCGCGCACAAGGCGACGACCAGCAGCACGAAGCGCACGCGCTCACGCCGGGAAAGCAAGGCAAAATCTTCGAACGCCATGTTTGTCAGCCGAGTCTGCTGTCGCCGCCCGATCTGCGCTTCGCGATTGCCCCGCCGAAAGTGCGGCCCGAGATTATAGCCTCGGCCCGGCGCGCCGCTCGCTCGGCGGCGGGAGATGCAGGATAATCGAGGTGCGAAGTTGCTTACCGGGCGCGAAATTGGTGCCCGCCGCCGTGGCGCGTTTTGCGTTGATCAGCTTACGTGGAGATCTCTGATGAGCAAGCTCGTATCGTTTCTGGCCACTGCCGCCTTTGCGCTGGGCCTCGCCGGCTGCGCGTCGCAGGGCGGCGGTGCCGCCCCGCCCGAGGAGGCCGCGATCCGCACCGGCGTGATCGAGCAGATCACGCTCACGTCGGTCAAGAGCAACCACGACCAGGGGTTGGGTGCGATCGTCGGTGGCCTGGCGGGTGCGGGGATCGGCAGCCTAATCGGCAACGGAACGGGCCGGGACGTGGCCATTGCGGCGGGCGCGATCGTCGGTGCGGTCGGCGGAAACGTCGCGCAGCAGAAGTACTTCGACAAGCCGCAGCCGGCGCAGCAGATCTTCGTTCGGCTGTCGAGCGGCGTGATCGTCGCTATCACGCAGCCGGTCAACCCTGCGCTCTACACCGGCCAACGGGTCTACGTCGAGGGCACCGGAATCGACGCGCGGGTCCTGCCGCGCTAGCCGCGCGCTACCAGTAGCCGGCGCTCCGCAGAGCGCGCGGCTAGTAGCGGGCGGCGCCCGCGAAGCAGCTGTTGCCGTTCTGCGTGCAGATGACGACGAAGGTCGCGCGCCGCCCGCAGCCGGCCACGCCGATCGTGTACTCGGCGCGCAGGGGGCCGCCGAAGACGACCGGCTGCACGGTTTCGCGCTGGATAATCTCTCCGGTCGCTGCCGGGCAGTTGAATTCGAACTGCGCCCTGCGCACCGCCATCGATACGGCCTCGGGCTGCATCTGATCGATGAACGGCGGGCCGGAAGCGCAGCCGGCAGCGATCAGGCCAACGGCGACGGCGAGGATGCTGGAACGTCGTGTCATGTTGCCCTCCGTTGTAGTGAACCGATGAGCCCGGGCGGCGGAGCCCGGCACCAGGCCGACTCGTCTCGCGAGTTTACTTCTCGCCGCCGGTCCCGGGAATAGGGGCCGGCGGCACGATCTCGACGCGCAGCGGCTTCGATGCGTCGAGGCGCACGTCGCGCTGCGGAAACGCGATCACGATGCCGCTCTCGCCGAAGCGCTTCTCGATCATGAAACGCAGGTCGCTCATCACCTGCTGCGAATTGACGGTAGGCCCAAGCTCGACCCAGAAGTAGAGCGCAAAGACCATGGCGTTGTCGCCGAAGTCCTCGAAGATGACGAGCGGCGCCGGCTCCGCGAGCACGAGGCCATGCCGCTTGGCCGACTCCAGCAGGATGTCGCCCACTTCGCGCACCGGAGAGCCGTAGGCGACGCCGACCTTGACCACGCGCCGCACCTTGCGATCGGAATGGGTCCAGTTGGTCACCTTGTTCTCGAGCAGCGCCGAATTGGGGACGATCGTCTCGACGCCGTCGAAGCCACGGACGGTGGACGAGCGAAGGTTCACCTCGGTCACCGTG
>DASVFM010000204.1:0-11030 GCA_036380055.1 Casimicrobiaceae bacterium | reverse complement strand
GGGGCCTATGTCGACGAAGGGACCATGGTGGACACCTGGGCAACCGTCGGATCCTGCGCGCAGATCGGCAAGAAAGTTCACCTGTCGGGCGGTGTGGGCATCGGTGGGGTGCTTGAACCGGTGCAAGCCAACCCCACCATCATTGAAGACAATTGCTTCATCGGCGCGCGTTCCGAAGTCGTGGAGGGTGTGATCGTCGAGCAGGATTCCGTTCTGGGCATGGGTGTGTTCATCGGTCAGAGCACCAAGATCTACGATCGCGCAAGCGGCAACGTGACCTACGGTCGCGTGCCCGCGGGGTCGGTGGTGGTGGCCGGCAGCCTCCCTTCCACCGACGGCGCCTGCAACCTCTATTGTGCGGTCATCGTCAAAAGCGTCGATGCCCGAACCCGCGCCAAGACGAGCATCAACGAACTGCTGCGCAGCTGAGTTCCGTGCCCGTGAACCTGAAATCCGCCGAGGACATCGCGAAGATGCGCGTCGCTGGAGCGCTCGCGGCGGAGGTCCTCGATTACGTTGCCCCGCACGTCAAGGCGGGTGTGACGACCGGCGAGCTCGACCGTCTGTGTCACGATTACATGGTCAACGTCCAGCAGACGATCCCCGCCCCGCTGAACTACGCGCCTCCCGGCTACCAGCCCTACCCCGCGTCTATCTGCACCTCGGTGAACCATGTCGTCTGCCACGGCATACCGGGCGACAAGAAGCTGAAGTCGGGTGACATCGTCAACATCGATATCACTGTCATCAAGGATGGATTCCACGGCGACACGAGCCGGATGTTCTACGTCAGCGCGCCGCCGATCCAGGCCAGACGGTTGTGCGAGGTGACGTACGAGGCAATGTGGCGCGGGATCCGCATGGTGCGTCCGGGTGCGCATCTCGGCGATATCGGCGCCACGATCCAGCGACACGCGGAAGGCCATGGTTTCTCGGTCGTGCGCGAGTTCTGCGGCCACGGCATCGGACGGCAGTTCCACGAGGAGCCTCAGGTGCTGCACTACGGTCGGCCGGGAACGGGTTTGAAGCTCCAGCCCGGGATGACTTTCACGATCGAGCCGATGATCAATGCCGGTCGCCCCGGCATTCGCTGTCTGGCGGACGGCTGGACCGTGGTCACCGCCGACCATAGCTTGTCGGCGCAGTGGGAGCATACCGTGCTCGTCACCGAGGCGGGATTCGAGGTCCTCACCGTCTCGCCGGGTGCGCCCGCGCCAAGCTGATGAGCTCGGCAGTGCCGTCTACGGCACCCTCTCCCGTTCCGATTGGGCCCGTGGCACGTTGGAAACGCGAGCTCGACACAGGCCGTCGCGCGCTCGAAGCCGAGTTCCGCGCGCACAGCGAGCCGCGCCGGCTGCTCGGTGCGCTGACGCGTTTGACCGATCGCGTGCTGCGCGGACTGTGGGCGGAGATCGATCTTCCTCCGGGAAGCGCGCTGCTGGCGGTAGGAGGCTACGGCCGCGGCCGGCTCTTCCCGCATTCCGACGTAGACGTGCTCGTGTTGCTGCCGCGCTCGCTGAGCGAGATGCCAGCGGCGTACGCCCCGGCGATCGAGCGCTTCGTGAGCCTGATGTGGGACACGGGGCTCGAGATCGGCCACAGTGTGCGTACGGTCGATGAATGCGAGAAGGCAATGGCTGGCGACGTCGTCGTGCGCACCAGCCTGCTCGAGCGCCGTTTGCTCGCCGGCGCTCGCCCGCTCTACGGACGCTTCGTGCGCCGCTTCGATATGACCCTCGATCTGCGTGGCTTCTTCGAAGCCAAGATGCTCGAGCAGCAGCAGCGACACCTTCGCTATCAGGACACGGCCTACAACCTCGAGCCGAACCTCAAGGAAAGCCCCGGCGGCATCCGCGACCTGCAGACGATCCTCTGGATCGCACGGGCCGCCGGGCTGGGCAGCAGCTGGCGGGAGCTCGCGGCGGACGGACTCATGACCCCCGGCGAGGCGCGCGAGATCCTAAGGCACGAGCGGCTGCTCGATGATCTGCGCGTGCGCCTGCACTACCTCGCAGGGCGGCGCGAGGATCGCCTAGTGTTCGACGTGCAGACCGCCTTGGCGCGAGAGCTCGGCATCGCCGACACGCCGCCGCGGCGAGCCTCCGAGCTGCTGATGCAGCGCTACTACCGTGCCGCGAAGTCGATTCGCCAGCTCAACGTAATCCTGCTGCAGAACCTGCACGCGCGGCTTTTTCCAGCCGAGGTGAAGGTCCGGCCGATCGACGACGATTTCCAGGCGGTCGACGAGCTGCTCGATCTGCGTGACGAGGAAACCTTCGATCGGCGCCCGGGCGCCATCCTCGACTGCTTCCTCACCCTGCAGCAGCATCCCGAGCTCAAGGGAATGTCCGCGCCAACGCTGCGCGCGCTGTGGCGGCACCGCAATCGCGTCGATGCTGCGTTCCGGCGCGACCCCGCCAATCGCGCGCGTTTCATTTCCATCCTGCGCCAGCCGCGCGGCGTCACCCACGAGCTGCGCCGCATGAACCAATACGGCATCCTGGGCCGCTACCTTCCCGCGTTCGGGCGGATCGTCGGGCAGATGCAACACGACCTCTACCACGTGTACACCGTCGACGAGCACATTTTGATGGTGATCCGCAACCTGCGCCGCTTCGCCGAGCCCCAGCACGCGCACGAGTATCCCCTGTGCTCGCGGCTGATGGCGGACTTTGCACGCCCGGAGTTGCTCCACATCGCGGCGCTGTTCCACGACATCGCAAAAGGACGTGGAGGCGACCATTCGCGGCTTGGCCGGATCGACGCGCGGCGCTTCTGCCGCGACCACGGGCTCTCCGACGAAGACGCGAACCTAGTCGTCTGGCTTGTGGCCCAGCACCTCACCATGTCGCTGACGGCGCAGAAGCAGGACATCGGCGATCCCGCCGTGGTAGCCGCGTTCGCATCCAAGGTGCGGACCGAGCGCCGGCTCGCTGCGCTGTACCTCCTGACCGTCGCCGACATCCGCGGCACGAGCCCTCGCGTATGGAACGCCTGGAAGGCGAAACTCCTGGAGGATCTGTTTCACCTCACGCAGGCGAGACTCACCGGCCGCACGGGCCTGCGACGGCTCGACGACAGCCTTGAAGGCCGCCGCGCCGAGGCAATGCGGCAGTTGCGCCTGTACGCGGTTCCGGAGAGCGCCGAGCAGAGCTTGTGGCGCAATCTCGACGGCGTCTATTTCCAACGCCATAGCGAAGACGAGATCGCCTGGCACGCGCGTCAGCTCTATTATCGCGCCGGAGGGCAGGAACCCGTGGTAAAGGCGCGGCTTTCGCGCTCCGGCGTCGGGCTGCAGGTGATGATCTACCTGCCGGATCAGAAGGCGCTGTTCGCTCGCATCTGCGGCTTTTTTGGCAGCGCCCGGTTGTCGATCCTGGAGGCCAAGGTATACACGACGCGCAATGGCTACGCTCTCGACACCTTCACCGTCCACGATCCCGCGAATGCCAACGCGGCCTACCGCGAGGCGATCAGCTATATCGAATTCGAGCTCAAGCGCGTGCTGCAGGAGCGCGCGCCGCTGCAGCTGCCCCCCATCGGGAGGGTCAGCAGGCACCTGAAGCATTTCCCGCTGTCGCCGGAAGTGCGCGTATTCCCCGATGACAAGGGCGTGCAGCACATCCTGGAGATCGTAGCCGGCGATCGACCCGGGCTGCTGGCGAGGATCGCCTACACGCTGGCGAACGCGAACATCAACGTCGCGAGTGCCAAGATCAACACGCTCGGGGAACGCGCCGAAGACGTTTTTCTCATCGACGGCACGCCGCTGCACGACGAGGCCGCGATGGTGCGCCTCGAGACCTCGCTGTACGATCAGCTGCGAATCGCGTAGCCGGTCGTCGTCGCTCGCGGCCCTCGCCGTCTATTCGGCCATCACGTCGGCGTCAGGAAACAGCACTTCGGTGTAGCCGAACATGCGCATGTTGCGGATGCGCATCGGATAGAGGATCCCGTCCAGGTGGTCGCACTCGTGCTGGACGACGCGGGCATGGAAACCATCGACCTCGCGCGCGATCGGCGCGCCCTGCGGATCGAAGCCCGTGTAACGCAACCGGGTGAAGCGCGGCACGCGCCCGCGCAGCCCCGGAACCGAGAGGCAGCCTTCCCAGTCCTCCTCCATGTCCGTCGTCAACGGCGTGATCACGGGGTTCACGAGCTCCGTGTACGGCACGGGCTCCGCCTCGGGGTAGCGAGGGGTGCGCTCGACGCCGAAGATGACCACGCGCAGGCCGACCCCGATCTGCGGCGCCGCGAGGCCGGCCCCGCTCGCTGCGATCATGGTTTCGTGCATGTCGGCGAGCAGCTCCTTGAGCTCCGGCGTTCCGAAGCGGTCCACCGGCTTTGCCCGCTCGAGCAGGCGCGGGTCCCCCATGCGCAGGATCTCGCGAATCATTTCTCGGTCACCACATTGGCGATCAGCAGACGTACCTTGTCCATGGCGGTCTCGAGCACGTCGGCGATTCGTTCGATGGAGACCGCCTGCGCGCTGTCGCCGCGCCCTGCGGCGTGATTGACCACGACCGATATCGAAGCGTAGGCAATGCCGAGCTCGCGCGCCAGGCCAGCCTCGGGCATTCCGGTCATGCCGACGATCGTGGCTCCGTCGCGCTCCATGCGATCGATCTCGGCCGCCGTCTCCAGCCGCGGCCCCGACACCGCGCCGTAGACACCTCCATCATGGATGGCAACTGCGGCGCGGCGCGCGGCGGTAAGGCACCGCGCGCGCAGCTCCGGGCTGTAAGGGTGCGTGAAGTCCACGTGGATCACCCGCCGATCGCCACCGTCGAAATACGTGTGCTCCCGCCCGCTCGTGTAGTCGATCAGCTGCACGGGCAACACCAGGCTCCCCGGCGCATGCTGGGCGCTGATCGCGCCCACGGAAGCGACGGCAAGAATCGAGTCCACGCCCCGTTGCTTCAGCGCCCAGATATTGGCCCGATAGTTGACGCGGTGCGGGGGAATCGTGTGTCCGTGCCCGTGGCGTGCGAGAAACACGACGTCGCTGCCCGCGATCTGGCCGAACACCAGCGCCGATGAAGGCTCGCCGTATGGCGTGCGCACGACTTCGCGATGCGCGACGGCAAGCGTGGACAGCCGGGTGAGCCCGCTGCCGCCGATGATGGCCAGCATGGAAGCGTCTGTGCAGGACAGGATGAACGCCACCCGCCCGCAAGGGGAAACCGCCCGCGGAGCGGGTGCGCCAGTTGTTACTTTGCTTGAGCTTGGTTATTCTTGTCAATTAATGACATTGTCAAGCCGGGATCCGGCCTCCGTGTGAGACGGCGGCCGGCGGCGTCCAAACGACATGTACCTGGACCGGTTGTTCAAGCTGATGGCCGACAAGCAGGCCTCCGACCTGTTCATCTCCTGCGGCGCGCCGATCAACATCAAGATCAACGGGGTCGTTTCGCCGATCTCCACGCAGCCGATGGACGTCGAGAGCGTGCGCCGCATCGCCTACGAGTTGATGACGAAGGACCAGGCGCGCGAGTTCGAGAACGAGATGGAGATGAACCTCTCCTATCTCGATCGCAGCGTAGGCAACTTCCGGATCAACATCTTCCGCCAGCGCGGGACGGTCTCGCTTTGCATTCGCTATGTACGCAGCAACGTACCGCCGTTCGAGGCGCTCAAGTTACCCCCGGTGCTGCTCAATCTGGTCATGGAGAAACGCGGCCTCGTGCTGATCGCCGGCGCGACGGGTTGTGGCAAGTCCACGACGCTGGCAGCGATGATCGATTACCGCAACAACAACAAGTCGGGACACATCCTGACGATCGAGGACCCGATCGAGTACCTGTTCGAGCACAAACAGTCGATCGTCAATCAGCGCGAGATCGGGGTCGACACGCAGAACTACCACAAGGCGCTGGGCAACGCCCTGCGCGAAGCGCCCGATCTCATCATGATCGGTGAGGTGCGGGACCGCGAGACCATGCAGCAGGCGCTGCTGCACACGCTGACCGGCCACTTGTGCCTGTCGACGCTGCACGCCAACAACAGTTATCACGCGCTGTCGCGGATCATCAACATGTTCCCGTACGACGCGCGGTCCGGCCTGCTGTCCGACCTGTCGATCGGGTTGCGCGCCATCATCTCGCAGCGGCTGGTGCGCAACAAGGAAGGCGACCAGCAGCCGGCGGTGGAGATTCTGCTGAACACCTCTCTCATCTCCGAGCTCATCAAGAACGGCGAAATCACACAGATCAAGGAGGCGATGGAGCAGAGTCTCTATCCGGGGTCTCAGACCTTCGAGCAGGCGCTCTGCCGCCTCTATCTCGACGGCGTCATCGGTTACGACGAGGCCCTCATCGCATCAGACTCGCCGACCAACCTCGCGTGGCTGGTGAATCAGAATTCGCCGAGCGCCCGCGTCGGCGGCGCCGAGACGGGCGACGAAGCGACCCATCACGAAAGCGCGGGCTTCGCGAAACTCCAGATAGATCCCGAGCTTCTGAACCGCGAGCGCTGAACACGAAAGCGACGACCGGCGCGCCGCTCTCGCCCACGCTCGAGCTCGCGCGCGAGCTTATCGCCCGACGCTCGCAGACGCCGGATGATGGCGGCTGTCAGGATCTGCTCAAGGCGCGTCTTGCACGGTCGGGGTTTCACTGCGAGACCATACGCCACGGTGAGGTGACGAATCTCTGGGCCCGCCGCGGCAAGCCACGTCCGATCGTCTGCTTTGCCGGCCACACCGATGTCGTGCCCAGCGGCCCTGCCGAAGCCTGGTCTTCCGATCCATTCGCGCCATCGCTGCGCGACGGCTTCCTGTATGGTCGCGGCGCGGCTGACATGAAGTCCTCGCTTGCCGCTTTCGTCGTCGCGATCGAAGGGTTTGTCGCCGCCCATCCTGCTCACGAAGGCTCCATCGCGCTCATCCTAACCTCGGACGAAGAAGGCCCCTCCGTCGACGGCACTGCACGCGTCGTCGAGCGGCTCAGGGCCGCCGGCGAGCGGCTCGACTTCTGCGTCGTGGGAGAGCCAACCTCGGTCGAGCGGCTCGGCGACACGGTCAAGAACGGGCGCCGGGGAACGCTCTCCGGAACCCTGCGCGTGCGCGGCGTGCAGGGGCACGTCGCCTACCCGCAGCTCGCGCGCAACCCGATCCACCTTGCCGCACCGGCGATCGCCGAGCTGGCGGCGATGCGCTGGGATGATGGCAACGAGCACTTTCCACCAACCACGTGGCAGGTTTCGAACATTCACGCTGGAACGGGTGCGACCAACGTGATCCCGGGCTCGCTCGAGTTCGCCTTCAACTTCCGGTACTCGACGGCCAGCACGCGCGACAACCTCGGCGCGCGTCTAGAGAGCGTGCTCAAGCGCCACGGGCTCGACTACGAACTCAAGTGGACGGGTTCGGGCGAGCCCTACCTCACGCGTCCCGGGCAGCTGCTCGCCGCAGTCAAGGATGCTGTGGGCGAGGTCTGCCGCCTCGAGCCGGAGCTTTCGTGCACAGGCGGCACGTCCGACGGGCGTTTCATCGCCAGCATCTGCGACGAAGTGATCGAGCTCGGTCCGGTCAACGCAACCATCCACAAGGTCGACGAGCGGATTGATGTCGCTGACCTGGAGCGGCTCGCCGCCTTGTATCGTGGCATACTTGAACGGCTTCTGTCGGAGCCGATCCGATGAGCGTACTGATCCAGGAACTCGAGACCGTGCGCGACTGGCTGCGCTACGCGGTATCGCGGTTCACGGCCGCGGAGCTCGCGTTCGGTCACGGCATGACCAATGCCTACGACGAGGCCGCCTATCTCGTGCTGCACACGCTTCGGCTGCCGCTGGACCGGCTGGAGCCGTTTCTCGACGCCAAACTCACGCACGCGGAGCGGGAGAGCGTCCTCGACGTCATCGATCGGCGAGTTTCGCAGCGCATCCCTGCCGCTTACCTGACCCACGAAGCCTGGCTCGGCGAGTTCCGCTTCTACGTGGACGAACGGGTAATCATCCCGCGCTCGTACATCGCGGAACTGCTGGCAGAGGGTCTTTCACCCTGGATTCCCGAGGCGACCCGAATCCAGGCCGCACTCGATCTGTGCACGGGCTCCGGTTGCCTCGCGATCCTGCTCGCGCACCACTTTCCCAACGCCGACGTCGATGCCGCGGACATCTCATCGGACGCGCTCGCCGTCGCGCTTCGCAACGTCGCCGATCACGGGCTACAGGGCCGCGTCAATTTGATCCGCTCGGACCTATTGTCGAACCTGACCGAGAAAACCTACGATCTCATCGTGAGCAACCCTCCCTACGTGAATGCGGTAGGGATGGAGGAGTTGCCGCCGGAGTACCGGCACGAGCCTCAGCTCGCTCTCGCCGGCGGAGATGACGGGCTTGATTCGGTGCGGACGATCGTCGCGCGCGCCACGGAGTTTCTCAACCCTGAAGGGCTGTTGGTCGTCGAGGTCGGTCAGAATCGCGCCGCGACCGAGGCAGCTTTCCCCCGGTTGCCCTTCGTCTGGCTGGCGACACCGTCTGCGGAGGACAGCGTCTTCCTCCTGCGGCGCGAGGATCTATTCGCTCCACAGCGCGCGGCCGCCTAGGCGTCTGTCCGCCCGCTACAACCCGAAGAAATCGCGGATCCTGCGCACGAGTTCGCCGGCACGCGTCCCGGTCGCCTGGGCGCGCGCCTCGGCCGAGAGGCTGGCGAGCGTCACATCATTGGCTGCCTGGCGTTCGGCGACGGTCTTCGATATCGCCTCGGCAATCGTAGGCCGGGCACGGATGATCTCCTCGAATCCACGCTTATCGAGGCGGTAACAGAGGACTTCCGACTCTGCGATGACGGTGGCGGAGCGCGCCTCCCCCGTCAACAAACCCATCTCGCCGAAGATCGACGGGGCAGCCAGCGTAACAAGTCGCTTCCTTCCCTTGTCCGACTCGCGAAAGATGCCCACCTCCCCGCGCGCAAGGATGTAGAGCGAATCCGACGGATCCCCCTGTCTCGTAGCGAGGTCGCCCTGCGCGAATGGCCTTGAGGTTAGCTGCGCGGCCAGCACTTGCTTCTCGTCGTCGGTAAGCGACGCGAAAAGCTCCAGCGAATTGAGCAGAGAGATGCGTAGGGACTGCTCCTGCGTCGAATGTGCCAGCGCCCTGCTCCGCGCCGAGTGGAGGTACAAATCGGAGCGCGAGATAGGGATCTCCATACCCGCGCGGCCAAGGGCGGCGAAAACGTGCACCCTCACACGCGAGTCCGTGACCAGGTAGGAAGTCATGTCGGTGAGCCAGTAGTAGACCACGTACTTGATAGCCGGTGCATCGAAGCCGCTGCAGATGCAGTGAGCGGCAGGGTCGGCGGCAACGGAAGGGATCTCGGCCCGCTTGAGGCCTGCATTGACCACCGCCAAGACCTGCCCTGGTGTCCATTCGTAACCGACTTCGAACTCGATCGCGCGACGCCATGGAATGCGTTGATCGCCGCGTCGGCCCAGGATCGTGACCCTGGAAGTCATCAGCGACGCGTTGGGAATGATGATCGTGACGTTGTTGACGGTCGCGATCGCGGTGTAACGCCAGCGAATGCTGACTATCTCGCCCACCACGCCGTTGTCGATCTCTATCCAATCGCCGATGCGGCACGTATTGTCGAGCTGTAGCGAGATGCCACCGAGAAGGTTGTTCAGCGTCGCCTGCGCTGCAAATGCGATGGCGCCGACCACTGCCGTGGTCGAGATCGTGATTGCCGTCAGGTTCACGCCGAGCGCATCCATGCGGAACAGTGCATAGACGATCAGCGCGAGCACCATGCTTACTTCGCCGAGGATCCGCGGCACCGTGCGGCGGCCCAGCAGCACGTTGCTGATGAAGGCAATCCAGAGCTGGATGTTGCCGATCGAGACGATCAGCAGGCAGATCTCGCGCGGGATGACTGCGATCGCCAGGTGCCAGGGGATGATCTCGTAGCGCGACAACAAGGCGAGCCCGCCCAGGCCCAGCACGATGATCAGAATTTTTGCCACCACCGAGCGCCGCAGCAGCGGCTGCCAGCGCATCGTGATGAACCCGAGCAGCAGCGAAACGGCGCTGACCCCGAGCGCTTCCTGCAGCGTGATGGTCTCGACCATCGGCCTGGTGCTCCTCCCCGTCCGGTCGCGGCGCGGCGGACCGGGCCGATTATACGACCCCCGCCGCAGACCCGTGCACCAGGCGGTCGCGCACCTCTTCCCGCGCCGTGTAGAATGGCCGCGCCCTCTCGTCCCGTATTTCGATTCGTGCGTACCGGCGGCCGGATTCTCGTCGACAACCTCGTTGCCCAGGGTGTCGACCTCGCATTCTGCGTGCCGGGGGAGAGCTACCTTGCGGTTCTCGACGCGTTGTACGACGTGCGCGAGCGGCTGCGACTCATCGTTTGCCGCCAGGAGGGCGGCGCGGCCTATATGGCCGAGGCGTACGGCAAGCTCACGGGCCGGCCCGGCATCGTATTCGTGACGCGCGGACCTGGCGCATCGAACGCTGCCATCGGAATCCATACTGCGCGCCAAGACTCCACGCCGCTCATCGCATTTGTTGGGCAAGTCGGCGGCGACTTTGCTGACCGCGAGGCGTTCCAGGAAATCGACTACCGTCTCATGTACGGCGGCGTCGCCAAGTGGGCAGCCCAGATCGATCGCGCCGAGCGCATTCCCGAGTACGTGGCCCGTGCCTTCCGAGTGGCGCTTTCCGGCCGGCCCGGGCCGGTCGTGCTGGCATTGCCCGAGGACATGCTCGCCTCGACCGCGGAGGCTCTGGACGCATCGCGTGTCGCGCCAGCACTCGTCCATCCCGCGCCCGAACAGATCGCGGCAGCTCGCGGGCTCCTCGCAGCGGCGCGGCAACCGCTGGTCGTCGTCGGCGGAAGCGGCTGGACGCCCGCCGCCTGCGACGCGCTTGCGCGCTTCTCCGAGGCGAATGCGCTGCCAGTCGCGTGTGCATTCAGAAGCCAGGACGTGTTCGACAACCGGCATCCGAACTACGCAGGCGACGTGGGTATCGGCATCAACCCGCGCCTGTCTGCCCGCGTCCGCAATGCCGACGTCCTGCTTGTC
>DASVFM010000203.1:0-25794 GCA_036380055.1 Casimicrobiaceae bacterium | reverse complement strand
ACCACATCGTTCGCATCGAGCGGGCGAATCGCGCGCAGGATCTTCACCTTCTCGTTCTTCATGGCGTCGCCGTCGAGCGTGCTCGGCGGCTCCATGGCGAGGAGCGCCGTCACCTGCAGCATGTGGTTCTGCACGACGTCTCGCAGGGCGCCCACCGAATCGTAGAACGCGCCGCGCCCTTCGACGCCGAAGCGCTCGGCCATCGTCAGCTGTACGTTGGCCACGTAGTTGCGGTTCCAGATCGGTTCCAGGAACGAGTTCGCGAAGCGAAAATAGAACAGGTTCTGGATCGCCTCCTTGCCGAGGTAGTGGTCCATGCGGAAGATGCGCTCCTCGGAGAATGCCCGGTGCAGCGTCCGATTGAGCTCACGGGCCGAGGCGAGATCGCGGCCGAAGGGCTTTTCCACCACCACGCGCGCGCGCTCGACCGGACCGCCGGCCGCGAGCTGCGCGATCACGCCCGGAAAGGCGTCGGGCGGAATCGCCAGGTAGTAGAGCGGTCGCTCGCAGTCGCCGAGAGCACGGCGCAAGGAGGCGAAGGTGGCCGGATCGCGATAGTCGCCGCGAACATAGCGCAACAGCGCGCCCAGCTTCGGAAACGCCGCAGCGTCGAGCTTGCCCTGCCCGGCGAGGGTTTCTCTAACATAGTTCGACAGACCTTCGCCACGGAGGTCACGGAGCGCCACGACGACTACCGGGACGTCGAGATGGCCGCGCTTCGCCATCGCGACGAGCGCGGGATAGAGCTTCTTGCGCGCGAGATCACCGGTTCCGCCGAAGAGCACCAGCGCGTCGGATTTTGCGCTGGCGTTCATCGAGCCCGCTCCGGCTGCCATTCGCGTGGCGGCAAGCGTTTGAACGTCTGCGATCTGCACAGTATCCATCGGGTCGACCCATCCCACCGGTGAGAGGGCCGAAGCCGCCATGGGTTCCCCGGCTTCTCCGCTGGCGCGCCGTTCAGCGCCAATTTCCCCTCCGTCCTACACCGGTGGTGGACAAGGAGGAAGCCAAGAACGCCGCTCGACGATTGCATAGGCTGGGTCAGAGTCTTTGGCTGGAAAATCTTCAGGATCTCCTCCGCGGCGGCCGAGCCGATGTCGTGCTTCGAGTCGGTGTGTAAAGTGCATGCGGGGCACGGGGCACGGCGCCTGTGGACGGCGGTCGCGCTGCGTCACGTTGGCTGCGCTGCCGGGCCGGCTTCTCGCGGCGCGTGAGATTGAACGCGGTGTTGACGAGAGCCACGTGCGAGAACGCCTGCGGAAAGTTGCCGAGCATCCGCCGCGAGCGGAGGTCGTACTCCTCTGCCAGCAGTCCCACGTCGTTGCGCAGCGCGAGCAAACGCTCGAACAACGCCTTCGCTTCGTCGCGCCTGCCCTGCAGGACGAGGTTGTCGGCGAGCCAGAAGCTGCAAGCCAGGAAAAATCCCTCACCTTTGGGCAGGCCGTCGATGGAACGCCGGGTGCGGTAGCGAAGCACCAGCCCGTCGACGGTGAGATCACGCTCGATGGCAGCGAGCGTTCCGCGCACGCGCGGATCCTCGGGCGGGAGGAAGCCCGTCAACGGAATCAGCAGCAGGCTCGCCTCGAGATCGGTGGACCCGTAGCTCTGTACGAAGCTGTTCAATCTCGAATTGAACCCGCGCCGGCACACGTCGTCGTGGATGCGCCGGCGCAGCGCCCGCCAGCGCCGCAGGGGTCCCTGCACGCCGAACTGCTCGACGCTCTGGATGGCGCGGTCCACGGCGACCCAGGCCATCACCTTGGAATACGTGAAGTGGCGGCGCGGGCCGCGCACTTCCCACACGCCGTGGTCGGGCGTGGTCCACACTGTCGCAAGATGATGCAGCAGCTGGCGCTGGATTCCCCAGGTCACCGAATCCGCCGGAAGGCCTCCCTTGCGCGCGAAGAGCAGCGCCTCGATGACCTCTCCGTAGACGTCGAGCTGAAACTGGGCTGCGGCGGCATTGCCGATGCGAACGGGACGCGAGCCCGCGTACCCGGACAGCCATTCCACCGTCCACTCGTCCAATCGGCGCTCGCCCGCAAGGCCGTACATGATCTGTGCCTGCTCCGGCGTACCGGCCACCGCGCGCTCCAGCCAGCGACGCCACGCTTCCGCCTCCTCGAAGTAGTGGGCGTTCATCAGGGCAAGCAGCGTAAGCGTAGCGTCGCGTAGCCAGCAGTAGCGATAGTCCCAGTTGCGCACGCCGCCGATCCGCTCGGGAAGGGAGGTCGTCGGTGCGGCGACAATCCCGCCGGTCGGTGCGTACGTTAGTGCCTTGAGCGTGATGAGCGAGCGCGAAACCGCGCCGGACCATTCGCCTTCGTACGCGCACCGGCTGGCCCACTTGTGCCAGAATTCTTCGGTGGCTTCGAGCACGGCCTGGGCATCGATCGGCGAGGCGATCGGCTGGTAGGACGCCCCGTAGGTGAGCACGAAAGGAATCGTCTCGCCTGCGGCGACGGTGAAATCCGCGAGCGTCTTGAGACCCTCCCCGCGGAGGTCGACGGGCGTGCGCAGCACGGTCATGTCAGGACCGGCGATCGCGCGCAGGCTTCCGTCGTCGAGTCGGCTCACCCACGGCACCGACGCCCCATAGCCGAAGCGCAGGACCAGCTCCATCCGCATCGTCACGCGGCCGGCTCGCCCGACGACGATGCGCACGAGGTCGGAAACCGATTCGCGCACCGGCATGAAGTCGATCACCCGCACCGCGCCTTCGGCGGTTTCGAAGTCGGTCTCAAGGATCAGCGTATCCCGGCGGTAGCGTCGCGCGACTGCCCAGCGCGCGGACTTGGGCGCGATGCGCCACCGCCCGTTCTCGGGCGTTCCGAGCAACGCCGCGAAGCACGCTGCCGAGTCGAAGCGCGGCCAGCAGAGCCAATCGACGGAGCCATCCCTGCCGACAAGAGCCGCAGTCTGGCAGTCCCCGATGAGCGCGTAGTGCTCGATGGGCAACGTGGAATTGCGCATGCTCACCATCGTGGTTCGAGTACCGGATCGCCGCCCGAGCGGCCGCTACAGTTCTGGAGATTCAACGTCCGGCAAGTCGCAGTCGCCTTCCACTACGAGGCTGCTGCGATGATGCGTTCGCTCGTGAGCGGCAAATCCCTGATGCGCACGCCGAGCGCATCGAACACCGCGTTGCCGATCGCCGCCGCGGTCGGACCTTGCGCCGCTTCGCCCGCTCCCGCTGCGGGTTGCTCCGGACGCGACACGATTTCCACCTCGACCGCGGGAGCCTCGGAGCAGTGCAGAATCGGGTAGTCCTCCCAGTTGTCGCTGGTGACGCGAGCGCGATCGAAGCGCACCGCCTCCTTGAGCGTCCAGCTCGTCGACTGGATCGCGCCGCCCTCGATCTGGTTGGCCACGCCGTCGGGATTGATCACGAGGCCGACGTCGACCGCGATCACGAGCCGGCGCACGCGAATTTCCGCTTCGGCCTCGATCTCCGCGACGACGGCACAGTACGCGCCGGTGTTCTTGTAGCGGGCGAAGCCGATGCCGTGACCGTGCCCATCGCGCTTGCGCCATTCTCCCCAGCACGCTTTCGCCGCGGCGCGCTCGACGACCGCCCGCGCCCGCGGATCGTTGAGATAGCGCAGCCTGAGCGCGACGGGATCGGCGCCTTGGCTGGCCGCGATCTCGTCGATGAACGATTCGATCGCGAACACGTTCGCATAGGCGCCCAGCGAGCGCAGCGCCGAGGTGCGCAGAGGCATCGCCAGCACGCGATGACTGACGATCTGCCAGGCGGGAAATGCGTAAAGCGGGATGGCGTTGCGCTCGGCGCCGCCTCCCGCGGGGACGGGCGGATTTGTCGCGGCAGGACGTGCGAACGGACGCGAGAGGTGCCATGCGCCTAGGAGCGCCGGCGACGGCGTGCGCCCCGGACGCAGGACGTGGCCGTTGCTCCACACCTCGTGGCGCCAGCCGACGATCGCGCCCGCGTGGTCGAGATCCGCTTCGACGTCGACCACCATCGACGGCCCGAACGGTGCCCAGGACAGATCGTCTGCGCGCGACCATTGCACGCGCACCGGCCTGCCTCCAGCGGCCTGCGCGAGGCGCGCCGCATCGAAGGCAACGTCGTCCGCACCGTTGTGGCCGTAGCAGCCGGCCCCCTGGACGTGCTGGACGACGATCCGGCTTTCCTCGAGGCCGAGCACGGCGGCGAGATCCCTGCGCAGATTGAATATTCCCTGGCTGTGGGTCCAGACGCGCAGACCCGACGACGTGTCCATCTGCGCCAGCGCGCACGCGGGACCGATCGCAGCGTGCGCAAGATAGGGACGCGTGTAGCTCGCCTTCAGCGTTCGTGCCACCGACGACACTCGGTCGGCGGACTTGTTGTCGACGATGCTGGTCTCCGCTTCCTGCGCCTTCAGCCATTCCGGCAGGCGCGCCGCGTCCGGGAGTTCGTCGCCGCCTTCCCACTTTGCGTGATCGGCGAGCTTCTGCACGGCCGCTTCGGCAATGGCCTCGGTCTCCGCGAGCACGCCGACGAACGAGCCGTCGCGGACGATGCGAGCTTCGCCCGGCAGCGCGCGGAGGGCTTCGTCGTCGAGGCCGGCCAGGTTCGCATCGGGAGTGGGGGGACGCAGCACCCGTCCGTGAAGCATCGCCGGCAACTCGAGATCGTGAATGAAGCAGGGCTGACCGAAGACCTTGTCGGCGAGGTCCAGGCGCTCGGCCATCCTGCCGACAACGCGATGGGCGCTCGCCGGCTTCGGGGGCACTTGCCCGGTTGCTTCGCGGTCCAGCAGCTCACCGGTTGCAATCTCCCAGTAGCTCGTCTGCTTGCCACCGTCGGTGCCGATGTTTCCGTCGCGGATCGCGAGCGCTTCGACGCTCTGGCCGAGACGGTCGGCCGCCGCTCGAAGACAGATCGAGCGCACTTCGGCGCAGACGAGCCGCAGCGCCGTGCCCGAGTCCTGCACCGAGAGGCTTCCCGCCGTGAGCGCCTCGTCGGGGCTCACCGCAGTCGACGCTGCCACCATCCGTACGCGCGTCAACGAAATGTCGAGCTCGTCCGCGACAATCTGCGCCAGCGCGGTGAGAATGCCCTGGCCGATCTCCACCTTTCCCGAGAAGACTTCGACAAAGCCCGCAGCATCGAACCTGAGCCACTGCGACAGGCGCCTGTTCGTGCGCAGACTCGTCGGCAGCGCGGCGGCCGCAGCGCCTCCCCGCTCCGGCTTGAGCGCGGCGCTCACTTCGGCGCTCCCGCGCTCGCCTTCGACTCGCCGGCGGCGCGCAACACCGCGCGCACGATCCGGTTGTAGGTCCCGCAGCGGCAGAGGTTACGATCGAGCGCCTGCCGCACCTCCGATTCGGAAGGCGTCGGCGAGCGTGCGAGCAGCGCGGCCGCGCTGATCAGCATCCCCGACGTGCAATAGCCGCATTGCGCAGCCTGCTCCGCGACGAACGCGCGCTGCAGCGCATGCGGTGCCTCGGGGCTTCCCAGTCCCTCCACCGTGGTCACCGATTTGCCGGCAACCGCCCACAGCGGCGTCTTGCAGGAAGGCACGGCGTAGCCGTCGACCACCACGAAGCACGCTCCGCAAGCCTCACTGCCACAGCCGAAGCGCGTGCCCTTGAGTCCGAACGTGTTGCGCAGCGTATCGAGCAGCGAGCCCTGCGCGGCAGCTTCCAGCGTGCGCTCCGCACCGTTGAGCGTGAAGGTCACCCTCTCGGCGGAGCTCACGTCAGTTCCCTGCGCGCAACGACGCACCGCGCCGCGCGCGGCGTCCCGAAGTTCTCGCCGGCGCGAGCCTCTGGCGGCGAGCCGCTGCGGCCTGCTCGTCCGCGGGCATGCGGAAGAACCCGGCTTGCAGAAGATCCGCCACTTCGGCGCGGACGATGTGCTCGATCTCGTCGATCGCTGCCGAACGCGCTTCGGCGACCGGACGCGCAAGGATCAGGATGCGATGGAGGTTGGCCTCCTCGACCGGATAGGCGACGACCTGTCCGGCGCGGATCTCTTCGTGAAAGGCCGAAACGGGCATGATGGTCATTCCGACTCCGGAAACGAGGAGCCGGCGGATCGCTTCCACCGAGTCGACTTCCGCCTCGGCGCGGAGCGCAACTCCGAAGCTCGCGAGCTGCTGCTCGACCAGCGTGCGCAAGCCCACGGTCAGGATGAACGGCGTGCCGGAGAGCTCCGCCAGCGAGAACGCATGCCGCGTCCCGCGCACACCCGGCGGCGCGATCACCACCAGAGGCTCCGAGCAAAGCGGCGTGAGCGCAAGAGCGGTCGTGCGCGGCGGGTTGGTCATCACGGCGAGATCGAGGCGGCCGGTCAACAGCGCGTCGAGGAGCTGCGGGCTGAAGCCTTCGACCACCTTCAAGGTCACGGTCGGACACTGTTGCCGCGCCCGCGCCACGCAGCGCGGCAGGAGCAGCGGCGCCAGCGTCGGCGACGTGCCCATGACGACCCTGCCCGTGGGCGCTCGCGCCTTGTTCCGAACGTGCTCGCTCGCACGCGTGACCTCGAGCATGATCGCGCGCGCATGATCGAGGAAGTCGCGTCCCGCCGTGGTCAGGCGCACCCCCCGCGGCAAGCGCGTGAGCAGCTGCGTGCCGAGCTCCGCCTCCAGCTGCTTGATGTGCCGCGTCAGCGCCGGCTGCGCAATGCCGATCTTGTCGGCGGTGCGCGTGATGCTTCCCTCGTCGGCGACCTGCACGAAGTATTGGATGCTGCGCAGCTCCATGGATGGCACCGAAAGGGCGTATTGCCGAACGATAACAAATAGGCATGCGCGGTCAAGACCGTGTGGCCCGCTCCTCTAGGGAGGTCGCCACATGGAGCCCAGGCCGCTGCCCGACACATATCGAGAAAGCATGCCTAGCATACCAAATCGCGATTGGCGTGGCCCAATCGACGATGGTCTAATAGACCACGTCGGGGCTGCGCGAGCGGCGTCGCGAGGAGAAGACGATGAGGCAGATCGGCGTCGGCATCATCGGCACCGGCTGGTGCGGCGGCATCCGCGCGCAGACCTGCGCCGGTCATCCCTTGGTCGGAAGCCTGCACCTCGCCGAGATCCGGCCAGAGCGGCTCGCCGAGGTGAGCGCTGCGACGCGCGCGAGCACCGCGACGAGCGACTATCGGCGCCTGCTCGAGATCCCGGATGTCCACGCGATCTACATCTCGGCCACGCCGGAGACCACGCACTACCCGATAGCGCGCGATTGCCTCGCTGCCGGCAAGCACGTGTTCCTCGAGAAGCCGATCGCGCTCGAGCTTGCCGAGGCCGACGAGCTGATCGCCACGGCCCGCGCGCGCAAGCTCAAGTTCACGATCGGCTATTCGCAGCGATTCAATCCAAAGTTTGCCTTCGTGCGCAAGTCCATCCGCGAAGGCACCATCGGCCGACCGGTGAGCGCGCTGGTGAGCCGCCACATCACACGCAACCTGGGCAAGAAGATCAGCGGCCGCATCAAGCTCTCGCCCGCCGCGATGGAAGCGACGCACGATCTTGACTTCGTGCTCTGGTGCCTGGAACCCGCGAGGCCCGCACGGGTGTACTCGCAGATCAACTTCGGGGTGATGCGCGAGACGAGCGGCGGGCCGATACCCGACACGCAATGGATCACCGTCACGATGGACAGTGGCCTGTCGTTCGTGATCGGTGCGGGCTGGAGCCTGCCGCCTGGCTACCCGAACTTCTCCACGACCTGGATCGAGTTCATCGGAACCGAGGGCGCGGTGATGGTCGACGACAGTCACCGCGACGTCGTGCTCAACACGATGAGCAACGGCATGGTGCTGCCAATGTCGACGATGCCCGGCGAAGCGGTGGAGCACACGTACGCCGGCCCGATGGCCGCGGAGACGATCCACTTCCTCGAGGCCGTCGCGATGGACAGGCCCGTTCTGGTCACCCCCGATCACGCACGCATGGTCATGGAGCTCTACATCGCGGCGGACCGATCGGCCGAGACCAACGCGCCTGTGGCGCTGCCCCTCGCCGAGTCCCGCGGCGCACCAGTCGCCGTAGCCGAGAAGCGCAGAGGCCGGAGCCGCGCAACCGCCTGAAGTTGCCCGATGGCAAAGAAGAACGCCGAGCGCATCGGACTCGCCATCGTCGGCGGCGGCCGCGTCGGGCTGTTTCGCGGTGAAGTGGCGGCCCGGCACCCGCAGGTCGACTTCATCGGCCTCGCCGAGATCAAGCCCGAGCGCGCGAAGCTCGTCGGCGAGAAGATCGGCGCCGATTTCGTGACCTCGGACTATCGCGCGCTGCTCGCTCGGCCGGAGGTGACCGCGGCGATCATCGCGACCGACGAGCATTTGCATGTTGGCCCCGTCCTGGCAGCCGTCGAGCGCGGCTTGTCGCTGCTCATCGAGAAACCTCTGGCGACGGAGCTCGCCGAATCGGAGCGCGTGCTCGAGGCGATACAGAGGGCGGGCGTCGACGCTGTCGTCGGATACACGCAGCGTTTCCGCCGCCGCTGGCTGGCGGCGAAGGAGAAGGTGCGCACGGGCCAGCTCGGCGACGTGACGCTGGTGACCTCGCGCGCGTTCATGAACCGTCTCGTCGCCATCGACAACTACCGGCGCACGGACGATCCCGCCTCCATCTCGCCGATGGTGATCTCGGGTACGCATGCGCTCGACATCGTCATGTGGATGATGGAGGCCAAGCGCCCGGTGGAGGTGTATGCACGCTCGATCGACAAAGCGCTCGGCCCACTGTGCAAAGGCATCGACGCCACCGCGGGAGTGATCACCTTCGAGGACGGGAGCCTCTATCACGCGTCGATCTCGTGGGCGCTCCCCGTCGTCTGGCCTGCCGCCGTGTACAGCCTGGACGTCGGTATCGTCGGCACCGAAGGCGTGCTCACGATCGATGACACCCACCGCGATATCGTGCTCGCGACCACTGCCGCGCAGGGCGAAGGCTACGCTCCGGATGCGACGCGGCGCGTCGATTTTCTCGGCAGCTATCCGCCGGGAGACGTCGCGCTCGGCGAGCTCCGCGGGCCCATGCGCGAGGAGACCGAGCAGTGGCTCAACCGCCTGGCGATGCGCCTGCCGACACAACATGCCACCGCGGCGGAGGCACACAATCGGCTCATGCTAACCAAGGCGTTTGACCTGTCCGCACGGCAGAAGCGCGCGATTGCGCTGCCGCTGCCGGCGAGCGATGAAGGAGCTGCGCGCAGCTTGCGGGCGGCAGGCTAGCCGCCGGAAGGAGGAGGAATGAGAAGCTTGGGCAGTCGTGCGATGCTCGCGCTCGCGCTTGCAACGCTCTCCACGGTCGCCTTCGGGCAAGCCTACCCGAGCCGGCCCGTCAGGATGGTCGTTCCCTTCGCGCCGGGGGGCGCATCCGATTTCGTCGCGCGCATCATCGGGCCGAGGCTCGGCGAATTGCTCGGCGCGTCGATCGTGATCGATAACAAGCCGGGCGCGTCGGGCAACATCGGCATGGATGCCGCCGCCAAGGCGCCGCCCGACGGCTATACGATTTACCTCGGCAACATCGGCACGATTGCGATCAATCCGGCGATTTTCCCGAACCTGTCGGTGAATCCGCAGAAGGATTTCATCGCCGTGAGCGAGGTTGCCGACGTGCCGAGCGTCCTGATCGTCAACCCGAGCGTCCCGGTCAACACTGTCGCCGAGCTGGTGGCGCTGGCGAGAGCGAAGCCGGGCGAGCTCAACTTCGCCTCCCCGGGCTCCAGCACGCTGAATCGGCTGGAGATGGAGCACTTCATGAAGCTCGCCAATCTGAAGATGGTGCACATTCCCTACAAGGGAGGAGCCGGCCCGGCCGTCCTGGGAATGCTCGGCGGCGAAACGCAGGTCATGTTCGTGACGCTCTCCTCCGCCATGAGCTTCATCCAGGCGGGCAAGCTCAAGGCGCTCGCGCTAGCCACCAGCAAGCGCAGCGAAGCCCTGCCGCAGGTGCCGACGATCGTCGAGGCAGGCTATCCCGACATGGTCAGCAGCTCGTGGCAGGGCGTGTTCGTGCCCGCGGGAACGCCGCGGCCGATCGTGGAGAAGCTCCACGCGGCGCTGATCGCGACGATGGATTCGCCAGAAACAAAGGAGCGCTTTGCAGCCGGCGGCGTGAACGTCGTCACCAGCAAGACCCCGGAGGAGTTCGCCTCGTTCGTCAGCGCGGAGACCTCGCGCTGGGGCAAGGTGGCGAAGGAGTCCGGAGCAACGATCGATTAGACCAACCCGAAGGACCGACGATGGCAAATTTCGGCATGGTAGGCCTCGACTGGCAGCAACGCGTCAACTGGGAGCGGCTGCGCCAGTACCGCCTGGATCGCGCCCGCGAGCGCATGAAGGCGCACAAGCTCGGCGCGATGCTGTGCATGTACGACGAGAACGTGCGCTATCTCACCGGAACGCTCACCCCGGGATGGAACCGGCTCAAACCCGGACTGCGCTACGCGCTCCTCTGCGGCGACGATCCGCCAGTGCTGTTCGAGCAGGGCG
This sequence comes from Casimicrobiaceae bacterium, assembly GCA_036380055.1. Classification (GTDB taxonomy): domain Bacteria; phylum Pseudomonadota; class Gammaproteobacteria; order Burkholderiales; family Casimicrobiaceae; genus PALSA-1003. The sequence continues at coordinate 15,341 of DASVFM010000203.1, read as the reverse complement.
ACCTCGGCGCGCACATCGCGCGCCATTCGCCGTGGATTCCCAAGGAGAACATCCGCTGGTCGTACGCCTGGATCAAGGGCGCCGCCGGCCCGGCGTCGCTGCAGCAGGTCAACAAGTTCACCAAGGCGATCCAGCAGGAGATGAAGAAGAGCGGCGTGTCCGGAATGACGCTCGGGGTGGACTTCGTCGACATCAACATCATCCAGGTGTTCAAGGATGCGAAGATGAAGTGGGCCGACGGCATGACGCCGATGATGGAGGCACGTGCCATCAAGAACGTCGACGAGCAGGAATGCATGCGCATGGTCGGGGCGATCGGCGATGCGGCCCACTGGGAGTGCATGAAGTTCCTCAAGCCGGGGCTGACCGAGAACAAGGTCACGGCGCACATCATGGAGTTCCTCTATTCGATCCCCGGCATGGAGGACGTCGAGGACGTGATCGTCTCCTCGGGGCTCAACACCTGGCCCAACTGGCGCAACTTCTCCGATCGCATCATCAAGCCGGGTGACATCGTGTTCATGGACCTCGCCGCGCTCACCTGGAACGGCTACAAGTCCTGCTATTACCGCACCTATTGCGTGGGCAAGGAGCCGACCAAGGAGCAGAAGGAGTACTACGCCATCGCGCTCAAGTGGCTCTACGATTCGATCAAGGCCGTGAAGGTCGGCACGACGACGCGGGAGATCGCGCTCAAGTGGCCCTCGGCCAAGGAAGCGTGGGGTTACAAGGAGGAGGACCAGGCGGCAGCCAATCTCTGGGGGCACGGCCTCGGCCTCGCGCAATACGACCCGCCGGTGATCTCGCGCATCTGGTCGCTCGACCATCCCGTGGAGATCAAGGAAGGGATGGTATTCGCCCTCGAGACACAGCACGGCAAGACGCACCAGTGGGGCGTGCGCATCGAGGAGATGCTCATCGTGCACAAAGACCGGATCGAGATCATCTCCAACTTCCCCGTCGAGCAGATCACGGTCGTCGATCCGATGCCGGGATATTCGACTTATGGCAAGGCGTAGGGTCGATCGGCTGATCGTTCCCGTCGCGGCGCCGGAGGCTGCCGACGCGGATCGCTTCGGGCCGAAGGCGGCGAACCTCGCCCGTCTCGGGCACGCCGGCCTGCCGATCCCCGGCGGCTTTTGCATCGACGCCGAAGCCTATCGCCTGCAGGTCGCGGACGCGGGGCTCGAGGATCACGCGCGGCGGGTGACCTCGCCCGAACCACGCGAGGCGCGTTGCGCCGCGCTCGCGATGAAGCTCGGACTCCTCGACGGACCGATTGCGGCCGATCTGCAGGGGGCTCTGCTCGATGCGCGACGGGCGCTGGTGGCATCGACCTGCGCGGCGACGGTAGTGCGTTCCTCCGCGCTGGTCGAGGATCGGTTCGGCTCGAGCTTTGCCGGACAGTTCGAGAGCTACCTCGGCCTCGAGAGCGAGGAAGACTTCCTGACCGCCGTGCGCTCCTGCTGGGCGGCGCTGTGGGCAACCCGCGTGCTTCGCTACATGGCCACGCACGACGCGAGCCCGGCAGATACAGCGATGGCCGTGCTCGTCCAGCCGCTCGTCGCCGCGCACTGCGCCGGCGGCGGCCTGAGCCGCACGGCAGAAGGCGACATGGTGCTGACCGCGACGCCGGGGCTCGGTGCGGCGCTCGCGCAGGGCGAGGTCGTTCCCGATCGCTTCATTCTGTCCCGCGACGGCGTGCTTCGCCACTCGAGCGCGGGACGCGTTTCGCATCGCCTCGGCTGCGCGCACGGCGCGCGGCCGCTCCGCCACGCCGCGGTCACCGAAGCGGCTCTCGATCCGGCGCAGGCCGTTGAGCTCGGCACGCTGCTCTCCAAGACGGAGGACGTGATGGGCATGCCCGTCGAGATCGAGTGGGCGCTCGACGACTCGGGCTTCAAGCTCCTCCAGGCGCGCCCGCTGCACCTGCAGTCGGCCCCCGTCCCGGATGAGATCTGGCTGCGCCATCCGGGGCTCAACGGTCATCCTGCAGGCGTGGGTTGGGGCTCGGGGCGCGCCTGCGTCGTGAACTGCGAGTGCGAGCTTTCGCGCGTTGGCCCGGGCGACGTGCTGGTCACCAAGGTCGCCGGTCCTTCGTTGAGCGCGGTCCTGCCACGCGTAGCCGGCGTGGTCGCGGAACTTGGCGGCAGCACATCGCACCTTGCTTCGCTTGCGCGCGAACGCGGCATTCCCGCGGTGCTGGGCGTGCTCGAGGCCACGGAGAGGATCCCCGACGGCGTGCAGGTCGCCGTCGACGGCGTCGCCGGCATCGTGCGCTGGATGCCGTCGGACTTTCGCATGGGAAGCATGTGAGCCGCGTCTTCGTCACGCAGCCGATACCTGCGAGCGCACTCGAGCGGCTGCAACGTCTCGCGCCCGTGGATTGGAACCACAGCGACGTGCACCTCCTGACCAAGGATGAGCTCGTCGCCGCCGTGCGCGCACACGACATCCTCTTCTGCCTGCTGCCGGACCGCGTCGATGCAGACGTGATCGACGCCAACCCGTCGCTGCGCCTGATCGCGACGATGAAGATCACCCCGTCCGACATCGACGTCCGCACGGCCACCGCGCGCCGCATTCCGGTGACGGTGATTCCCGCGATCGCCACCGAGGCGACGGCCGATCTGCACTTCGCGCTGCTGCTCGCGGTCGCGCGCCGCGTGGTCGAGGGCGATCGGCTCGTGCGCGCGGGCATCTTCCCCGGCGCGCAGTCGATGCATCTGCTGGGCGCCGGCGTCTGGGGAAAGACGATCGGTCTGATCGGCGGCGGCGGGCGCATCGGTCGCGCGGTGGCGCGGCGCGCTCGGGGATTCTCGATGCGTCTCCTCTACTGGGGCCCGCGGCGGATACCCGAGACCGAAGAGCGCGAGCTCGAGCTCGCCTACGTCGCCCTGGATCACCTGCTGGCCGATTCCGATTTCGTATCGGTTCACGCCACGCTCAAAGCCGAGACCGTTCATCTCATCGGCGCACGCGAGCTCGGGCTCATGAAGCGCAGCGCTTTCCTCGTCAACAGCGCGCGCGGGCCGATCGTCGACGAGCGCGCGCTCTGCACGGCGCTGCGCGAGGGACGCATCGCCGGAGCGGCGCTCGACGTCTTCGAGCGCGAGCCGCAGGTCGAGGCGGAGCTTCTGGGCATGCCGAACGTCGTGCTCGCTCCCCACCTGGGCAGCGCGGTCGCCGAGCTGCGCGAGCAGATGGCCAACGTGGTCGTCGACAACATCGCTGCGCTGCTCGAGGGCCGACGCCCGCCGAACTGCTGGAATCCGGAAATCTACGACGAGGCATAATCATGACGCCTCTCATTTGCCGCCGCTGCCCCACTGACAAGAGGGAATAGCCGGAGGAGACCATGAGCGGCAAGGCGAAGGTCGTGCTGACCGACTACGTCTGGCAATCGCTGGACGTGGAAAGGAAGACGCTCGAAGACCTCGCCGTGCTGGTGCCGCTGCAGACCAAGAAAGCCGAGGAATTCCTGCCCGAGGCGCAGGACTGCGACGCGCTGCTCAACACCTACGCCGGACCGATCACCGCGGAGGCGATGGCGCGCATGCCCAAGTGCCGGATCATCGCCCGTTACGGCATCGGCGTGGACACGATCGATCTCGAGGCAGCCACGCAGGCCGGGATCATCGTCACGAACAATCCGACGTATTGCATCGAGGAGGTCGCGGAGCACACGTTCGCCTTGCTGCTTGCGTGCGCGCGCAAGGTCGCGCTCTACGACCGCCTGGTGCGTGGCCGAGGCTGGGAGGTACCACCGGGCAAGCCGATCTTTCGCCTGTCGGGGCGCACGCTCGGCCTGGTCGGCTTCGGGAACATCGGCCGACAGGTGGCCGCTCGCGCGGCGGCGTTTGGCATGCGCGTTCTGTTCGCCGACCCTCTCGTGGAGGAAGGCCGGTTTGCTGGCCCGGGGACGAAGGTCGATCTCGACGAGCTCCTGCGCGAGTCGGATTTCGTCTCTCTGCACCCGCCTCTGACGCGCGAGACGCGGAAGATGATCAATGCCGGCGCGCTCTCGCGCATGAAGCCTTCGGCGTGGCTCATCAACTGTTCCCGCGGACCGGTCGTCGATACCGACGCCCTCGTCCGCGCGCTCGATGCGAAGCAGATCGCCGGCTGCGCGCTCGACACGACCGATCCCGAGCCGCTGCCGGACCCTCACCCCTTGCGCGGACGCGACAACGTCATCATCACGCCGCACGTGGCGTGGTACAGCGAGCAGGCGCTCGTCGGCCTCCAGGCGGGCGCGCCAAGCGAGGTGCGCAGAGTGCTCTCGGGCGAGTGGCCGGTGAACGTCGTGAATCGGGAGGTCAAGGGAAGGAATCGCGCCCGACTCTGAAGCATGGTGGTCCGTCGCGACTAATCGAGGGCGGGTCCTTTGCGCCATGCGGCCGGCGTCGTGCTACCCTGACAGGTAGCTGACATTCCGGGCTCGGGTCGAGACCGGACGAACCGAAAGACGCGGATGACCGGCTCGACCACGACTTGCGTCGATGCTTCGCTCGCGGCGGGCGATACCGGCGCTGTCGCGATTCCCGGCCTCGCCATGCATCGGCTCGTCGCGCACGTCGACGCCCGTGGCTTCCTGACGGAGTTCTTCCGCAGCTCCTGGGGGATCGCGGCGATCTCGCAATGGACAGCGATGACGCTGAGCGAGCGTGCGGTGCGCGGCCCCTCGGTCCACGTCAGGCATCTCGATGCATTGATCGTTCTTTCGGGTGAGATGCAGATCGGCTTTCGCGATCTGCGGGAAAGCTCGCCCGTTTTTCGCCGCCCGTACCGACTGACGCTCTCAGGCTGCGAGCCTACGCTGGTCGTGGTTCCCCCTGGCGTCATGCACACGTTCTACGCGCCGACCGGACCCGTGCTCGTCGTCGCGGGCAGCACACACGAGTACGTCCCGGAGGACGACATCCGCTGTCGATTGCAGGATGCCGAAATGGACATCGACGCCTCGACGATCGGCGCCGAGGACGGCCGCGCGCAAGCGCTCGATGAAGTGATCGCCGCGCTGCGCGGCCGCCTGTAATCGATGCCCGGCGCTCCGGTGCTCCTCGTCGGCTGCGGCCGCTGGGGGCGCAACATCCTGCGCGATCTTGCATCGCTCGCCCAGCCGGCGATCGTGGTCGATCCCTCCGAAGAAGCGCGCGCGGCCGCGGCGCCGACGGCCCGCGCGACCCATCGGGACCTCGAGATCGACGAGCGCGTCTGCGGCATCATCGTCGCCACGCCGGCGACGCAACACATCGACGCGATCGAGCAGCTTGCGCGATGGGAGAAGCCGATCTTCGTCGAGAAGCCGCTTGCCACGCGCATCGAGGATGCCGAGCGTGCCCTCGCTCTGGCGGGCGAGCGCCTGTTCGTGATGGACAAATGGCGCTATCACCCTGGCATCGAGGCGCTTGGCGCGCTCGCGCGCAGCGGCGAGCTTGGTCGCGTCAGGGAGTTGCGCACATGGCGGCTCGGTCGCAACCACGCGCGCGACGACGTCGATCCGATCTGGAACCTGTTGCCTCACGATCTGTCGATCGCGCGCGAGATCCTCGGCTACATCCCTCGGGCGCGCTCCGCCGAGGCGGAGCTTGCGGCCGGTCGCGTGTCGGGAATTGCCGCGCGCTTGGGCACCGATCCGTTGCACGTGGTGGAAGTTTCCGCACACCGGGCCGAGCATCGACGCCGGGTGGAGGTCGCGTTCGACGACGCTGTTGCCGTTCTCGACGGCGAGCGCGACACGGCGATCGAGATCCGGTCCGACGATGGGTGTCGCACGATGAGCGTGGCAGGCGATGCTCCGCTCAAGCGGGAGCTCAGGGCATTTCTCGAGTACCTCGATGGAGGCGCGCCTCCGAAGTCCTCCGCGCGCGACGGCGTCGAGACGGTCCGGCGCATCGCCGAGCTGCGCCGGCTGGCAGGTCTCGATGGCTGACCCGGTCGTCTCGATCCTGCTCGTCACCTGGAAGCGGGTCGATCTGCTCGAGAAGTGCCTGAAGAGTATCGCGGCGGCGAAGCCCGACGTTCCTTTCGAGCTCGTCATCGTGAACAACGGCGGCTCGCGCACCGCCGCACGCGTCGATGCCATCGCCTCCGGCGCGCGAGTCCTTCACTCGCGCGTGAACCTCGGCCTTCCTGGCGGCTTCCGTCTCGCGCGCTCGATCGCTCGCGGCAAGTATCTCGCCACGCTGCAGGACGACGTCGTCGTCGAGGCAGGCTGGCTCGACCGGCTCGTCGCCCGCATGGACGCTGACCCGTGGGTCGGCATCGTAGGTAGCAGCGTTGAGCTCCCCGGGGGCTACTGCATTTGCGGCTTGTACGTCCTCGGAGACCTTACATGGTTGCATCCGACCGCGGATCCTGGGCCCGTGCCCGTGGATCTGTGCACCTCGGCGTCCATGCTCATCCGCGCCCGTGCCTGGGACGATGCCGGCGGACCTTCGCCCGAGCTTTTTCCCGTTGGATATGTCGACTTCGATTTGTGTATCCGCGTGGCGCGCTGCGGTTGGATCGTCGAGCTCCTGTCGGCGTCGCTCGTGCGCCACGAATGGCACCAAAGCACCTCCCCTGCCCTTCGGGCCTACACCGTCGAGCGCAATGCAAGGCCGGTACGCAAATGGCACGCGGCCTGGCTCGCCGAGCGGCCGCAGCAAGCGACGCTGGAAGAGATGAAAAACCGGCTCATCGCGCGCGCGGAGGCGATTCGAGCGAAGCCGCCGCCGACGGGGAAGGATCCTCTCCCGCTGACCCCCGCCGATCTCGCTCGCCTCGAGCGCATCGCCCGCTGGGGCGCGCTGCGCATCCGCTTGGGGAAGCTCAAGTCCATCCTTACGCGTCCCGCGCCGGCGAAGTCCTGATCCGGGCCACTCGTCAGCGATCTCACCGCCGCGCGGCCCATTTCTCCAGCACCGCGCAGACCGACGCGGTATCGCTCTCCGCGAAGCCGAGCGCCATCGCGGCGTTGTAGATCGAGGTCGTTGCGGCGAATAGCGGCGTCGGGCAGTCGAGCTCGCGGGCGAATTCACCAATGATCTTCATATCCTTCTGCCAGACGCCGACCTTCATCGTCGCCTTGGAGTAGTCGCCCCTGGCCATCATCGGGCCGCGGACCTGCAGCATCCGCGACGAGCCGGCGCCATCGCCGAGCACCTCGACCATCGTGGCCGGGTCAAGGCCCGCTTTCCTGCCCAACACCAGCGCCTCGGCAGCCGAGACGTTGTGGATCGCGACGAGCAGGTTGGCGAGAAACTTCATCTTCGACCCGGCGCCGAACGCCCCGAGGAAGAAGTGGCTGCGGGCGAAGCCCTCGAAGACGGGGATGCAACGGCGGTACGCGCCGCGCGAGCCGCTCGCGTAGACGGCGAGGTCCTTGACCCGCGCCTGCGCGCCGGTGCCGGAGAGCGGGCAATCGAGCAAGGTGATGCGGCGCGCCGCGAGTGCTTCGCGCGCCGCCTCCTTCACTGCGATGGGCAGCGTGCTCGTCTCGACGACGATCTGCCCCACTCTCCGCGCCGAGGCGATCTCGGTCGAGACCTCGAGCAGCGCCTCGGAGGACGGAAGCGAAGTGATGACGATCGGCGCCCGACGCGCGAGCTCGCGCGCGCTTCGCGCCGGCCGGCCGCCGGCCCGGGCCAGCTCCGCACGGCGACGCGCCAACAGGTCGTAGCCCACGACCGCGAACCCGGCGGCGACCAGATTGGCCGTCATCGCCGAACCCATGATGCCGAGACCGACGACACCGACGCCCTGCCCTTCGCGCGCGGGTCCTTTCGGCATCTAGTGCTCCTCGGCAGCCGCGAGCGCGCCCACGGCGGCGAAGAGCGCCTCGATCGATTCGCGCCTGATGTTGCGCACGATGAACACGATGCGCGAGCGAGGATCGGCGTCGCGTCCGCCTTCGATCGTCACCGGCGGATGGAACAGGTGTTGTGCGCCCTGCAGGACGACGGGCCCCCGCTCGCCTTCGACGTGGACGATGCCCTTCACGCGCAGCAGATCCGGCCCGCGCAGTTGCGCGAGGGCTTGAAGCGACGCGTTCAATCCGTCCCAGTTGAACGGGCGGTCGAACCACAGACAGAAGGAAGCGATCGCCGCGTCGTGGGCGCCGCGTGCGCTCGCTCCGGGCAACGCGCTGCCCAAACGCAGAGCTCGATCCGTATCGCTTGCGACAGGACCGAGCCAGCGGTTCAACTCCGCGGGCTGGGCGCGGGTCGTTCGCGGACCGATGCTCGCCAGCAGGGCAGGGTCGAGCTCGCCATCGACGGCGATCGCGCACGCAGCGAAGGGGTTGAGCGCCACGAGCCGCTCGCGCAGACGAGCGACGAGGTCGGAATCCGCGATGTCGGTTTTGGTTATGACGAGGCGGTCGGCCACTGCCGCCTGCTTGACGGCTTCCGGTGTCGCATCGAGCTGGCCCATCCCGTTCACTGCATCCACCAGGGTCACCACGCCGTCGAGTCGATACTGCGCGCCGAGCAGTCCGTCGGTGCGCAGCGTGTGCAGGACCGGCACGGGATCGGCGAGGCCCGTCGTCTCGACGAAGACCCGGTCGAAATCCATCACTTCACCGGCGCGCCGCTTGATGAAGAGCTCGCGCAGCGTTTCCTGCAGGTCGGTGCGCAGCGTGCAGCACAGGCATCCATTACCGAGCAGCGTCATCTGCTCGGAGGAAGCGGCGATCAGCTCGTGATCGATCGCGACCGGACCGAATTCGTTGATGATGACCGCCGCCCGATTCATCCCGGGGTGGCGTAGCAGGCGGCTCAGCAGCGTGGTCTTGCCGCTGCCGAGGAAGCCGGTGATGACGGTGACCGGGAGCCGGCTCGCGAGCGGATCGACGGCAGGGACTGCGCGGGCGGTCGCGGTCACAGCGTCATCTCCAGCACATAAAGGCCGCCGGCGAAGCGATCGACCGAGTAGACAATGCGCCGCTCGTCGACGTAGACGTCGTTCAGCTGTATCGCGCCCGCCTGCGAGAGCGGCGGAGCGCTCGGCACGAAGTACGCGACTTCCTGCGGCTGATAGGGATTGCTGATGTCGTAAGCACGCACGCCGGCATTGAAGAAGCTGCCGATGACGATCTGGTCCGAGCGCCACGACGTCGCCACGGGGAGGTTCTCGTGCAGGTTGTGCGCCCCGAACCGGCCCCCGCGATGCGCGAAGGCGTCGTGAGGCGCGGCGGGAAGCGTGCTGATCGGGAGCGGCCGCGCCTCGACACGGGCATCCAGCACCCACACGAGCTTCGGCCAGTCGAATCCGTCGTCCTTGATGCATTCGTCGCTCACGATGAGGAGGTCGCGCTCGAAGAGGGGCAGTACGGTATGCGTGAAGCCGTTGAACGGCGGCGAGTTCTGCCAGCGCCCGACGAGCCTGGGATTGCCCTTGTCGGCGATATCGAGGATCACCGCTCCGCCGTCGATGTATCCCACGTAGGCGCGATCCGGCCGCTGCGGGAAGACGTTCGTGTTGTGCGCGCGAAACCCGGCGTCGAACTTCGGATCGAGCCGCTGCGGCGGCGGTGCGCTGTCGCCTTCGCGCGTTCCGGGCAGCCACCAGCGACCGACCTCGCGCGGTTTGCTCGGAGACCGAACGTCGATGATGCGATAGAACTGGTCGTCAAGGGGGTTCCGCGGTTGAAAATCCGCGGCGCCGCTCGCCATGTGCACGAACTCGCCGTCGACGAACCACAGCGCGTGCACGCCGCGCGAGTGGGTTCCCGAGGCATCGAAGTGGCAGACGAGCTTCGGCTGCTCGGGCACGCTGACGTCGAAGAGCTCGAACCCCGCCGGTTTGACCCCCGTCGTCCGCGTCTGGTAGGCCACGGCCATGAGATCTCCGACGACGTCGAGCGAGTTCGAGCGCACTTTGGCGTGCGGGAGCTCGGTCTGGACGACCACGCGGGGGGCTCGCGGGTCGGAGACGTCCACGCCGGTGAAGTTCTTGGGCGCAGACTCGTGTGCGAGCCACAGGATGCGCCGACCATCGCGCGTGAGCTGCACGGCCATGCCCTCGCCGATCCCGCCAAAGCCCTGCAGCTCGTGATGGGCGAGCAGGCGCATGTTCAGCGCGAGCGCCTGATCGCGGCGCGCGGTGGTTCGGGCAGGTGTCGGCAGCATGACAGCTCGCAACAGGGACGAGGCAACGCTACGCCGCCGCCTGCGCTCGGGTCAAGCGAGTCTCAGTTCGAGTAATATGGCTTCGCGGCGAGCTGACGCTTCGAACGCCAGAGAACGCGGGGAGAGACGCATGCGAATCTTCACACCACTCGTCTTTGTGCTGGGACTGGTCGCTGCGACTGCGGGCAACACGGCGCTTGCCCAGACCTACCCGTCGAGGCCGGTGCGGCTGATCGTGACCTATCCCCCCGGCGGCAGCTCCGACATCATGGCGCGCATCCTGGGCGAGAAGCTCGGCCAGCTCTGGGGTCAGCCGGTCGTCATCGAGAACAAGCCCGGAGCCGCCGGCTCGATCGGCATGGAATCCGCCGCGCATCAGCCCGCGGACGGCTACAGCTTCGTGATCGGCAACCTCGGTCCGGCAGCAGTCAATCCGCTCCTGTCGAAGGTGCCGTACGATGTCGCGCGCGATTTCATTCCGGTGTCCCTGATCGCGACTGGTCCCAACGTGCTGGTCGTCAATCCCGAAAGAACGCCGTTCAAAACGCTGGGCGATCTGATCGCCTACGCGCGAGCCAACCCGGGCAAGCTCAACTTCGGCTCCGGCGGACCGGGCAGCGTTGCCCATCTGAGCGGCGAGATGCTCAAGAGCATGGCGCAGATCGACATCGTGCACGTGCCGTACAAGGGCGGAATCCTGTCGATCAACGATCTCCTCGCCGGTCACGTGCAGATGGTGTTTTCGGATGCCTTGCCGGTGATGCAGCACATCCGGGCCGGAAAACTGCGCCCGCTGGCGATCACCAGCCCGGAGCGCAGCCCTCTCGTGCCGGACGTGCCGACCTGTGTCGAATCGGGCGTGCCCGGGCTCGTCGCGGTGAACTGGTGGGGGGTGCTGCTCCCCGCGGGTACGCCCAAGCCGACCGCGGACAAGTTTCATGCCGATCTCGTCAAGGTGATGCAGGACCCGGAGGTCAAGGAGAGGTTCGCGCAGCTGGGCGTCGAAGCGACCAGCGGGACGCCGGAGCAGTTCGCCGCGTTCATGCGCGCGGAGGTCGCAAAATACGCGAAGCTCATCAAGGAGGCGGATATCCACGCCGAGTAGCCTCGGCCGGTGGCACTAGGGCGCGCCTCTTCGCAGCCAGTGGGCGGGAAGCATCGTGGCGTCGCTCGCGCCGAGACCCTCGCGCGCCACGTCGTCGTAGCACGCCAGCGCGCACGCGGTCACGGGAAGGCGCACGCCGAGTCCGGCCGCCTCGTCCAGCATCGTGCGCATGTCCTTGCGGATCAGCTCGACGTCGAACGTGACCGGGCTCGTTTGCGCTCCGCTCAGCGCGGCCGCGATCGTTGGGCCCCTGACCTTGAGCATGTTCGGTCCGCCGGATGTGTCGGCAAAGATGTCGATGAGCCGCGCGGGCTCGACGTTCAAGCTCCGGCACAGGGAGAGCGCTTCGCCGAGCGCCTGGTAGTAGACGAGCAGCGGCAGGTTGATGGCGAGCTTGAGACTCGCCCCGGCGCCGACGGGACCGACGTGCTCGACGCGCCGACACAGGTCGGCAAGAAGCGGCCGCGCTCGCTCCACGTCCGCCGGCTCACCGCCGATGAAGCCGAAGAGCTTGCCCTCCCTCGCGGGCCCGACCGTTCCGCCCACCGGGCACTCGACGAGCGCCGCGCCCTTCGCCTTCACGCTCGCCGCCAGCGCCTGCTCGACTTCCGGGCGCACGGTGCTCATGTCGATGAAGAGCTTCCCTCGAACGTTGCCCGCCAGCAGCCCTTCGGGGCCGCGGTAGGCGGCATCGATTGCCGTTGCATCGGTGAGCATCGTCACGACGACCTCGACTGCGGAGGAAAGCGCCTGCGGGCTTGTCGCCACGATTGCGCCGGCGGCGACAAGCTCCCGGGCTTTCTCGTGCGTGCGATTCCAGACCCGGACCTCGTGGCCGCAGGCGAGGAGGCGAGCGGCCATCGCCGCACCCATGCGTCCCGTGCCTGCGATACCGATTTTCAATGGCTCCTCCACCGTTTGTGCTATGGCTCGCACTTACGTTGACACGTGTGAGCCCAAGGCGTCAAATGTGCGCGATAACCAGAATGAATCGCAGCGAGCGACGGCGCTCGCTCGCGTGGCTCGTTTCCGGAGGAGTGTTCCATGGGGTTGCCCGCCAGCGACGGCATGCGCGTCGAGTGGGATGTGCCGGTTGCGATGGACGACGGGGTGACGCTGCGCGCCGACGTTTTCTCGCCGAGCGCCCCGGGACGCTACCCGGTCCTCCTCAGCTACGGCCCGTACGCCAAGGGACTCGCCTTCCAGGACGGCTACCCAAGCGCGTGGCAGCGCATGATCGCCGAGCATCCCGACGTCGCCGCAGGCTCGAGCAACCGCTACCAGAACTGGGAAGTCGTCGACCCGGAGAAATGGGTGCCCGACGGGTATGTTTGCGTGCGCGTCGATTCCAGGGGCGCGGGCCGCTCGCCCGGCTTCATCGATCACTTCTCGCCGCGCGAGACGCGCGACTTCCACGACTGCATCGAATGGGCGGCATCCCAACCGTGGTCGAATGGAAAGATCGGCCTCAACGGGATCTCGTACTACGGGATCAACCAGTGGCATGTCGCGTCGCTGCAGCCGCCGCACCTCGCCGCAATGTGCATCTGGGAGGGCGCCGCGGACTGGTATCGCGACATGACGCATCACGGCGGCATACTCTGCACCTTCTGGGCCAACTGGTACGACATGCAGGTGACGACGGTGCAGTACGGGCGAGGCGAGCGCGGGGCCAGGAGCCGGGTCACCGGAGCGCTCGTGTGCGGCGACGAGACGCTCTCGGAGGCAGACCTCGCGCGCAACCGGTGCGACTTCGGGAAGGAGATCCGCGCGCATCCTCTGGACGACGAGTATCACCAGTCGCGCTCGCCGCGGTGGGACAGGATCACCGTTCCATTCCTCTCCGCCGCGAACTGGGGCGGACAGGGGCTGCACCCGCGAGGAAACTTCGAGGGCTTTGTCCGCGCCGCATCGAGGGAGAAGTGGCTCGAAACGCACGGGCTCGAGCACTGGACGCACTTCTATACCGACTACGGCGTCAAGCTCCAGAAGCGCTTCTTCGATCACTACCTCAAGGGCACCGACAACGGTTGGCCGAAACAGCCCCGAGTACAGCTGCAGGTTCGTCACCTCGATCGCTTCGTGGAGAGGCACGAGGACGAGTGGCCCATCGCGCGTACGCAATGGACGCGCTACTACCTCGATCCTCGCGAGTGCCGCCTCGCGCGCGCTGCCGCTTCGACCGAGGCAAGCATCTCCTTCGACGCCCAGGGAGACGGGATCACGTTCCTCAGCGCTCCGCTCGAGGACGAGACTGAGTTCACCGGACCGCTCGCGACGAGGCTCTTCGTGTCCTCTTCGACGACAGATGCGGATCTCTTCGTGGTGTTCAGGGTCTTCTCGCCCGACATGCGTGAGGTCGTCTTCATGGGCGCGATCGATCCGCACACGCCCGCGGCGCAAGGGTGGCTGCGCGCGTCGCATCGCAAGCTCGATCCTCGGCTGTCGACCGAGTACCGCCCGTATCACTCGCACGACGAGCCGCAGCCCCTCAAGCCCGGCGAGGTCGTTCAGCTCGACATCGAGCTGTGGCCGACGTCGATCGTTGCGCCGGCGGGCTACCGGATCGCGCTCACCGTGCGCGGCAGGGACTACGAATGGAGCAAGTCGACGGGAGCGCGGCTCTCCAACTTCAAGAACGAGCTGCGCGGCTGCGGTCCGTTTCTGCACGACGATCCGCTCGACCGTCCGGCGGCCGTTTTCGGCGGGAGGACGACCCTGCATTTCGGGCCGGAGCGCCAGCCGTACGTGCTCGTTCCATTGATCCCGGCGAGCCGCTGACGCACCATGGCAGGAGCGAAACAAGGAGAGACGTCGTGACTTTCAAGCTTTACGGATTCTGGCGTTCGCTCGCCAGCTATCGCGTGCGCGTGGCGCTCCGGTACAAGGGCATTCGCGCCGAGGAGATCTCGATCAACCTGCTGCAGGGTGCGCAGCTCCGCGAGGAATACCGGGCGGTAAACCCGCAGAGCGTGGTCCCGTCCCTGGTCGTCGATGGCGGCGAGCCGCTGGTCCAATCGATGGCGATTCTCGAGTATCTCGAGGAGACCCATCCGCAGCCTCCACTGCTGCCGAAGGACGCACGCGGCAGGGCGAGGGTGCGCGGGCTCTCGCTCATCGTCGCCTGTGATGCCCACCCGCTGATCGTGCCGCGCATCCGCGCCTATCTCGAGCGCGAGATGCACCTCGACGAGCCCGCGCGCAACCGCTGGCTGCAACACTGGACCCTGCAGGCGCTCGAGACGCTGGAAGCGCATCTCAGCAAAGAGGCTGAGACCGGGCGCTTCTGCCACGGCGACGCACCCACAATGGCCGACATCTGCCTTTGCGGCCAGGTGTTCGCGGCCGGATATTTCAACGTCGCGACGACCGGGGTGCCGACCGTGTCGCGCATCTTCGGGGAGTGCATGAAGATCGACGCGTTCGAGAGCTCGCAGCCGCTCAAGCAGCCGGACGCGCCGAAGAGTCTCTCGCATTGACCGATACCCAAGAAGGAGGAGTGCACATGAGCTTCACTCGCAGACGATTCATCCAGGCGGCCGGCAGCGGGATCGGGGCGAGCGCGCTCGGGTTTTCGGCGCTCGTACGGGCGCAGAACGAGCCGATCCGTGTCGGCCTGCTGACGGTCAAGACAGGCCCTCTCGCCTCCGGCGGCATCGACATGGAGCGCGGGCTCGTGATGTTCCTGCGCGAGCGAAACAACACTCTGGCTGGGCGCAAGGTCGAGCTGTTCGTGGCCGACAGCGCCGGCGTTCCGGCGCAGGCGCGCACCAAGCTGCAGGAGCTCGTCGAACGCGACAAGATCGAAGTGCTGATCGGACCGCTCGCGGCCGGCGAAGCGCTAGCCGCCGACGACTACATCCGCCAGCAGCAGCTCCCGACGCTGTCGGTCGCGGCGGCCGAGGACATGACCCAGCGCAATCCCAATCCATGGTTCGTTCGCGGCACTTCGACCTCCTCGCAGTCCGCGCAGGCGCTCGCCGACTACTGCGCGAAACAGCTCAAGTACAAGCGCATGGCGACGATCGCCGACGACATCGCCTACGGGCACGAGATGTGCGCCGGCTTCCAGCGCGTGTTCGAGGACGCTGGCGGCAAGATCGTCCAGAAGCTGTTTCCTC
>DASVFM010000202.1:0-18290 GCA_036380055.1 Casimicrobiaceae bacterium | reverse complement strand
GAATGCTGGCTCGGCGCACGCAAACTCTGATTCTTGGCAAGCCCGTCCGCTGACGCCGCGGGACTGTCGGGATACTCAGACGCAGCCGCTCTAGGCCCTGTGCAGGAGTCCCTCGTAGGCTGCCTCGAGGTCTCGCACGGGTTTCTCGGTGAAGCGTTCCTCCACGATCTGCCGGGCCCGCTCCCCGATGCGCCGCCTGAGCGCGGGATCGCCGGCGAGCATCGCGGTGTGCTGAACGAGACCGGCGAGGTCCTCGCGCTCGACGAGGAATCTGCTTTCGCCGTGCATGATCACCTCGGGAACGCCGCCGTCGCGCGTGGCGATGGGTCGCCGTGAAGCGCCGGTTTCGATCGTGATGAGTCCGAAGGGGTCACCGCCGCGCGACGGCATCACGACGATATCCGAGGAGCGATAGACGTTCTCTGCATCGGCGCGATCGCCGACGTAGCGTATCCTCGTGTCGCCTCCGATCTCATTTCGCAGCCGCTCCTCGGTGTAGGCCCCGGGAAAATCGAGCTGGGTCGCGGCACTCACCGACGATGAGGAATCTGAGCGAGGGCGACGGAAGCGCGTGGGCGAGGCGGATGAACAGGTCGATGCCCTTGTTCTCGCGAATCTGACCGACGAAGGTGACGACTACCGCGTTTGCCTCGATGCCCAGCTCGTCGCGGATATCGCGAGCCTGGTCAAAGCGTGTCAGGACGACGGAATTGTGCACGATCGCCTTGGGTATGGACCGCGGCGGACACGTCGGCGGTGTAGGCGGAAACAGCGATGATCAGACTGGAGAACTTGACGAAAGGGCCTGGCTTGTCGACGACGACGCAACGGCAGGATCCGGCCGTTGGAAGGCAGCAGCACCAGCGGCTGGAATCGCGCGCGGTCGATGAGCCGAAGGGTCGAGAACAGGACGCGGCTCGCCCACCCCAGTCGCCCGCGCTTTCGGTCAAATACGCGACGACCGGCTTTGCGCGCAGGAGCTTTTCGCGATGACATAGGGCTTCCATCTGCGTCCGTGATGCGCGGCTCGCCGGTGACCAGCTACCCGGATGTCGCCGGGCGGCCGATGGTGCTCGGCGACGCCGCGCTCGCGACAGGCTTGGCGACGCGACCGGCGGCGCTCGCGGCGAGCACGGTCTTGCACAGAACCACCAGTGCAATCAGCGTATAGTAATAGTCGAAATACGCGAGACCCAGAAACGCGCCCGAGCTGGCGAAGCCGACAAGGCTCACCTGAATCATCGCGGCGAGGTCGGCCAGCCACCGTTTGTCACGATCGCGTCGGGCCCGTCCTATCACCCATGAAGCGGTACGCCAGGTCATGAGGCCCAGCAGAAGGAATAGCGCCAGGCCGACGAACCCGTGCTCGCCCAGAACCTCGAAATAGATGCTGTGCGAATCGTGCACGTCATCCGGGTTGGGCGCGTACAGCTCGAAGGAATAGTCCTTGAAGCAGTCGAAGCCGCCGCCGAGGGGCCGGTCCTTGGCCAAATTGAAGGCCATTGTCCACGCGTTGATACGGCCCATCGCCGAGGGATCGGATTCGTAGTTCCTGATGGTATCCATGCGATCTCGCCATTGCTGCGGCATCACCAGCAGGACGAGCACTACGGCCACCGCGCCGAGCATTCCGGTAAAGATCTTGTTGCGGCTCTTGAGCCAAAGGAAGGCGCCCATCGCCACGAGACCGAGCATTGCGCCGCGCGACTGACTGCCTATGGCCGCGATCGCCGATAGAACGGTCATGCCCGCCAGCCCGACGCGAGCCCAGAAGCGAGTCGCTGTGAGCTGAAGGTACCGAAGCAGCGGAATGGTCATGATCAGAGCGAGCCCCATCTCGTTGTCGCCGCCAATGAAGCTGCCCTCAGGTCCGCGAACGTGGTAAACACCGCCATGGACGATCGTGAAAATGCCTCCTTTCACACCGTAGAATCCGATCGACATGGCGATTACCCACACCAACCAATTGACCCGCTCCCGGCTCTGCATGACCAGCATCGTCACGTAGATCATCAGCAGGATCTTCCAGAACTGGTTGAGATGCGGCCAGGCGAAGTCCGGATACATCGCATTGATCGTCGTTATGAACGTCCACGCCAGGAAGATCAGCA
This sequence comes from Casimicrobiaceae bacterium, assembly GCA_036380055.1. GTDB lineage: Bacteria > Pseudomonadota > Gammaproteobacteria > Burkholderiales > Casimicrobiaceae > PALSA-1003. The sequence goes on along the minus strand of DASVFM010000202.1, from coordinate 16,179 downwards.
TGAACACCGCCTCGCGCGTCCATGGGACTTTCCTCGGCTCGCGCGACATGAGCAGGCCGATGAGCGTGAACAGCGCGACGATCATGGCGAACGGCAGGTCGTGGGCCCAGGACCAGGTGAGCCGGTGCGGATTCATGAAGCTGATCCACGTCCAGACCAGAACGCCGATGTACGGCCGCCACAATATGAAGGGCAGCGTTGCCACGATGACCAAGGTGACCGCGATATCTCTCATAGAGGCTCGCCTTCCTTCACCGCCTCATGCGGGCGCGAGGACGGGCTCTGCGCGACGAACCACGACACGCGCGGAGGCAAGTGCACGCCGCGCAGCAGGCCCGCAGCGAGCCGCCCGGCGAGCCGGCGCTCGTCCCGCCATCTGCGCTGCCTGACCTGATACAACCTCCCCTTCTCCGCCTGCGGGCGCCCGAGGCGCTCGCCGCGCTCGAGTCGATCGAGCATCTGCACGTAGACCTCGGCGCTGTCGCGGATCCCCCGCCAGAACAGCGTGAGCTCGTCATCGCTCTCCCGGACTTCGGGGCGGATATGCGCCACGAGGGCTCCCGTGTCGATGCCTGCGTCGATCCGATGCAGGGTGCAGCCGACCTGGTCGGGCTCGCCGTTGCAGAGCGCCCAGAAAGTGCAGTCGGCGCCGCGGTAGCGCGGTGACAGCCCCCCGTGGAGGTTGAAGACCCCCAGTCGCCCGCGCTCGAGCAGCGGCCCACGAATCAGCGAGGTACCGAACACCGCGATCACGTCGGGTTGCAGGCGGTCCGCAAGGGCCACGACTTCCGGATGGCTGACGTGCGCGACCTCGATGCGAAGGTCTTCGCGTTCGAGCGCCGGCGTGCGCTCGCCAAAGAAGAAGCGCGCTTCCCCGCCTCCCGCGTAGCGCCTCCGGTCGCGCAGCCAGCGCCAGCCTTTGCGCCACAGGTTCGCCGGGCGGAGCTGCCTCATGAGCTTGCGGGCGTCGAGCTCGGTCCCCTTCTCCTGCACGATCGCCAGTACGCGCGCGCCGGCGCTGAGGCGGTTGGCGACGTAGAGATGGCGCGGCGAGCGGCCGCAGAGGAGCATGACCGACAGGTTAGACATGCGCGACCTTTTCCGATCGCACGGTGCCGAGCCGCGGCACCGGCGGGATGGAGCCGTGAGTCGTATCCATGATGAGCGCGTCGGCGAAGAACTTGGTGGCCCAGTTGGGAAACTCGAAGCGCGAGTACGCGCCCCAGATCGGCACCGAGCCCGCGATCGCGCCGCGCACGATCGCATCGGGCCCGGCAAGCCGCTGTTGCGTTTTCAAAAAGGCGATCGCCTTCCCTGCGTTATCGAGCAGATCGACGGCACCGGTTTCCTGCGCGCAGCGCATCCAGTTGACGCTCATCTGCGCCAGCCCCGTGAGGCAGCAGTAGCGGGCGCGCGGCGTCCAATCGACATCGTAGGTTCCGGCGAGCCAGCCGTCGGCGCGCTGGGTGCGCGCCAGCGCGCGCGCCGCCTTCGTCGCCGCGTCGAGGTAGCGGCTGCTGCCGAGCAGCACGCCGCACTCGAGAAAGCCGCGGATTGCGTAGGCTATCGTGTGCGTGAACGGGTGCCGCGACGGCACGAACGCGTTGTGCGCAAACCAGCCGGATTCGCGCTGCTGCGCGAGCGCCCATTCGAGATTGCGAATAGCTGCGGTTTTCTGAGCGGCATCACCCGCGACGAGCGCTGTGACGAGGAGAGCCCAGGTCGCCCGTGTGTTGTATGTGTGCGGGACGCCGTTGTGCTCGTAGCGGCGCCAGCAACCATCGGCATCCTGCATGCGTGCCAGCCAATATCCGGCGCGCACTGCCGCCTCCAGGCAATCGGGGCGCCCAAGCTGGAGATGACCCGCCAGCATGCCGTGCATGATCTGCCCGGTGTTGAACACCACGGGCTGGCTGCCGTGCTCGCCAAAGTGTCCGGGAAAGGCGCCGTCGCGGTGTTGCAGCGAGAGCTCCCAATCGATGATGCGCTGCGCGCGATCGATCAGCTCGGGACGCTCGAGCGCCGCGGCGGACGCTATGAAAGTTTCCACGATGTAGCCGCTCGTTTCCGGATACCCGGGCAGCCACCCGTCCTCGAAGCTCCACCCGGCGGACACGCCGCCCGAGTCGGGCTTATCGTTGCGCACGTCCTGCGCAAGACATAGCCAATCGATCGCCGGACGCAAGTGCTCGGCGTTGGGTCGCGCGGGCTGTGCCGCTATACCGAGGAGGTCGCGTCCGATCAGGCGTGCATGCCGAGGGTGCCACGGCCGGTAACGCAGCGGTGCGGCGGCCAGTTTCGCGAGGTGTGCAAGCATGGCGTCAGGCCCGCGCCGCTTCGACGGCGCGCATCTCCTGCGCGAGGCCGGGTTGGGGTGCAACGTGGCTCACCACGTAACGGTACTTGCCGGAGGCTTCCGCCGGAATGGCGTCGACGAGCTTGACCGTGATGCGCGCATCCTTGCCGAGCCTCGCCTGGAGGCCAGAAACGATCTTGTTGCGACAGGCGTCCGTCCATCGCGCGTTCGGCACGACGAGTACCTCGAGCTCCTGCAGCTCGTGCTGCACGATCCTGAACTGGGAAATGCCCTCGACCGCGCGGAGCACGTAGATGACCGCCAATGCGTGCATGACCGTGCCGTCGGACCGGACGACGAAGTCGGTGCTGCGTCCGATCACCTCGGCAAGGACATGCAGGCTGCGTCCGTCGGCACAGCTCGCCGGGCTCATCCGCACCATGTCACCGGTCCGGTAGCGAATGAATGGCTGGGCATCCGAGCACAACCCGGTAGCGACCGCCTCGCCCAGCCCTCCGGGCGCCACGGGACGGCCTGATTCGTCCAGAACTTCCAGAAGGATGCTTTCGCTGATGAGGAGCATCTGCTTGTGCGGCGTCTCGTGTGCCGTAAACCCGATGTCGCGGCTGCCGAACTCGTTGGCGGCCGGAACGCCGAACGTCTCTTCGATAAGCTGCCTCTGGTGAGGATAGAGCGGCTCCCCCGTCGCGCACACGACGCGCAATTCCGGCAATCGCAAGGCGACATTCCGTGCGCGAGCCCGCGCCGCGAGCAGGGCAAGGCTGCTTGCGTAGCCATAGATGCATTTCGGGCGGAAGTCCTGCACTGCGGCGAGGTACGCATCCATGTTCGTCGCCGACATTTCGAAAGCATTCAGCACGAGCTGATTGAGCAGACCGTCGCGGATCGACTTGATGCGATCGGTCTTGTCGAGCTCCGCGGGTGCGCCCCACAGATACACCTCGCGATCTCCGACGTCGACACCCCACCAGCGGCGAGCGCGAATGCGTCCGGCTGCGTCCGAGGCCTGGCGCCGGCGCCCGAAGTAGAAGATCAACGGCTCGCCGCTCGACCCGCCCGTGTTGTAGCGCGAAGCACCGCCGGGCACGCCGGGCCAGCGCAGCCGTTCGACGTTCGCTCGCGCGTCCTCCTTCGTCATGGGTGGGATCCGGCGCAGCTCGTTTAGCGAAACGGGAGCGCGATCTCGCGCGAAGTCAAGGCCCGCCGCGCGGATGCGCTCGGCGTGCCACGGGCAGTGCTCGACGGCGAGGCGCAGCAGCGCGGTAAGTTTCTGCGCCTGGAGCGCTTCCAGTTCCGTGCGCGAGAACCACTGGCTCTTCTCCAGGCTCTCGAGATATGCGAAGGTCGGGCGCGCGAGCAGCCGTTCGTGCAGCGGATAGACGACGCGGCGGGAGATCCAGGGATGCGGCATCGTCAGCTCCGCGCCAGCGGGTTGCCGGCAGGCCCGCGACGCACGGAGTCGTCGCCGGCGTGGCGGGCGGCGATCGCGGCAAATTCCTCGACGAGCATTCCGATGCGCCGCTCCCAGCTGTTCGCCCGTGCGTAGGCAACGATCGTGTCGCGGTCCCAAGGGCGCTCCAAAGCTGCGGCGAGAGCAGCGGTAAGCCGGTCGCGGTCCCCGAAAGGCACGAGCGTGCCGAGCGCAGGAGCGGAGACGACTTCTGCATTGCCGCCGACGTCCGTCGTGACCACCGGAAGCCCACAAGCCATCGCCTCGAGCAGCACGTTGGCCCAACCTTCGTTCCGTGTGGCCAGCACGAAGACGTCGGCTGCGGACAGCGGCTCCTTGAGCGCCTCCGGCGCAAGCACGCCCAGGAAGCGCACGCAATCCCGCAACCCCAAATCTGCAACGGTGCTTTGGAGCTGCGTGCTCCAGTCCCCCTCCGGCCCCGGACCGCCGACGATGAGGTAACGCAGCCCGGGGAAGCGTCGGCGCAGGGCCGGCAGGCATTCGAGGACCCGGTGAAAGCCCTTGCGCTCGACGAGCGCCCCCACCGAGATCAGCACTGGAGCATCCGCGGCGAGCCCGAGTTTGTTCCGGGCCGCCTGCCGGTCGACGCGATGGAACTTCGTTGCATCGACACCGTTGCCGACGACGAGGATTTTGTCGGGGGCGATGCCGAGGTCCACCGCGTGCCGCTTCAGCGATTCGGACACCGCAAAGACGCGCGTGGCTCGCTGCAGCGCTAGGACGATGCGCTGGCGCCGCCTCGGGTCGTTGGCGAGCGGCACTTCGGTGCCGCGCAACGTGATGCACACCGGAATATGCAGCCATCTCGCGAGGAGCGTCGCCGCGTAGCCTTCGGGGTAGGCGAAATGGGCATCGATGATGTTGAAGCCGAAACGATGCTTGAGTCGAGCCAGCGCGGGCAGGCAAGCGATGGCCATCAGTGACCCGTCGAGCCACTTGAAGACTCGCGGCACGCTCAAGAAGCGCGGGCGCTGCACCTCAATCCCATCCTGCTGCTCACGCGCGGGTGCGGGAGAGCGGAAGTGTGGTTTCCAGAGGCGCAGCAGCCCCTGCAGCGGGAACCACGGCTGCGGCGCCACGACGGCCAAAGGGAGCGCGCGCGCGACGCGCAACATGCGCTCGCGGATGAAGATGCCCGCCCCGGGTCGCCCGGCGTGGGGAAACAGCGTGCTCAGCACGACGACGCGCGGCTCATGCGCGGGCATAAAGTGTCTCGGCTGCGCCGGTGAGGCGATAGTACGGCTGGCGATAGCGACCCACGCTCGAGTGCCAGTTGCGCTCCGTTTCCACGAAGCGGCGTGCGCTCGCGCGAAGCTCGCCCCAGCGGCGCCGGTTCGCCAGAAGTTCGAGCACCTTCGCTGCCAGGGCGTCGACGTCGCCCGCCCTGAAGAGCACGCCGGTTTCCTGGTCACGGATCAGTTCTCGGTGGCCGCCCACGTCCGAGGCCGCGAGGAGCCGCCCCTGCGCCATCGCCTCGAGGGGCTTGAGCGGCGTCACCAGTTCGGTAAGGCGCATCGGCAGCCGCGGGTAGACGAGCACGTCGATCAAATCGTAGTAGCGCTGCACTTCGCCGTGCGGCACGCGTCCGGTGAAGCGCACCTTGTCTTCGACCCCGAGCCGGACAGCCGTTTCCTTGAGGTTCGCTTCCTGCGCACCCCCGCCGACAAGCAGCACGCGCAGTCGCGGCTCCGTGGCGAGCATCCTCGGCAACGCTTCGATCAGCAGCGCGAGCCCTTCGTAGGCGTAGAAGGAGCCGATGAAGCCGAGCACGATGGCATTGTCCAGGCCAAGGCCTCTGCGAAGCGACAAGTCGGGCTCGCGCCCGAGCACGAACTTCTCTATATCGACTGCATTCGGCACTACGGTGACCTTCTGCGGGTCGATGCCGCGCGCGACGATCTCGGCACGCAACCCCTCGCAGATCGTGATCACCGCGTCAGCGTGCTTGAGTGCGAAGGTCTCGAGCGCGCGGGTGAGGCGGTAGCGCGGCGCGCCTTCGCGCGTAATCCCGTGGTCCACCGCGGCATCCTCCCAGAAGGCGCGGACCTCGTACACCACGGGTATCCCGAGCCGTCGCCCCACGCGGAGCGCCGGTATCGCGTCGAGTGCCGGCGAGTGCGCGTGCAGGAGCTTCGGCTTTACGGAGCTCGCGACCTGCCCGAGACGGCGCGTCAGTGCGGCCATCATCGCCGCCTCCGCAACCCCCGGGACGCCGCCGAGACGGGCATGATCGAAAGGCGTGCGAAAGAAGCGCCAGCCATCGACGCTCTCCTCCAACTCCGCTCCGCCCTTCTGCTTCGGCCCGGTGATCTGAAACGTTTCCCAGCCGAAGCGCCGCTGCTCCTGCAGGATCGAGAGAGTGCGGAACGTATAGCCGCTGTGCAACGGCAGTGAATGATCGAGAACGTGCAGGATGCGCACCGCGGTCGGCTGCCATGGGCGCGGCAGCTATGCCGCCTTGAACGCGTTGGAGGCGGTCGCTCCCATGACCTTGCGCAGGAACGCTTCGAACATGAGCAGCGACCAGAGCGACACGCTGTAATCGCGCACGCCCGACTGGTGCTCGTCGACCATCTCGCGCAGGAAACGCGGATTGAAGTAGCCCGAATCGGTCATTACCGGGCCGAGCACCGCGTCCCTCACCCGCTGGCGCAAGGGACCGCGGAACCAGCCTGCGAGCGGCACCGAGAATCCCATCTTCGGGCGATAGAGGATCTCCTGCGGAAGATAGGGCTCGAGCGCCCTCTTGAACAGGTACTTCCCCTCGCGGCCGCGCAGCTTGAGACCGGGCGGCAGGCCCGAGAGCCACTCCATCAGCGGGTGATCGAGCAGCGGCTCCCGTACCTCGAGCGAGTGCGCCATGCTGGCCCGGTCGACCTTGGTCAGGATGTCCCCGACCAGATACGTCTTCATGTCGAGATACTGGACGAGCGACAGCGGTTCGCCTTTCGGGGCTCGCTCGGCGTGCCGGCGCAGCACCTCGATCGCACGGTATCCCTGCAGCTCCCGCCGGAACGAGTCGCTGACGAGCTTCTGCCGCTGTCCATCGCCCATGACCGAGACGCTGTGGAAGTAGCCCTCGACCGAGTTGCGCGCGAGTGCTTCGAGGGTCGACTTGGCACGAAGGGCCTTCGGTGCCCAGTCGGCTTTGGGATAGATGTCGCCAAGGAGCCCGAACACCGGCGCGCGCAGCGCCGGTGGCAGCGCGGAGCGCACGCGCTCTTCGTAGACGTGCCACCGATAGCGCCGGTACCCGGCGAAGTTCTCGTCGCCACCGTCCCCCGAGAGCGCCACGGTGACATGCTTGCGCGCGAGCTGGCACAGCCGGAAGGTGGGGATCGCCGAGCTGTCGGCGAAGGGCTCGTCGTAGATTTCCGCCAGCGTGTCGAGGAGATCGAAGTCGTCCGTGTCGACCCGCTCGACGAAATGCCGCGTGCGGTAGCGCTCGGCCACGTCGCGCGCATACGCCGCCTCGTTAAAGGCAGGGTCGCCGAAGGAAATCGAGCAGGTGTTGACGGGATCGGTCGAGCAACCCGCCATCATCGCCACGACCGCGCTCGAATCCACGCCCCCCGACAGGAAGGCCCCGAGCGGCACCTCGGAGACGAGGCGAATTCTGACCGCTTCGCGCAGCCGCTCGATGAGCTCGTCCTGCGCGGCCTGGAGCGTTAGGGCCGAGCCCGGCTTGAACGGGACATCCCAGTATTCGCGCGGTTGGGGCATCACGGCGCCGCGCTTCACGCTCAGCGTGCACCCGGGCGGCAGCTTCAGGGCCTGGCGGAAGATCGAGTTTGGCTCCGGCACGTAGCCGTAGGCGAGATAATCCTCGACGGCCCGTGGCTCGATCTCACGGTTGAAGGCGGGGTGGAGCACGAGCGACTTGAGCTCGGAGCCGAATGCCAGCGTTCCGTCTCCCAGCGAAGCGTAATAGAGCGGCTTGACGCCGAGGCGGTCGCGCGCGAGGAAGAGGGTCTCCCGATTCCGATCCCACAGCGCGAAAGCGAACATCCCGCGCAGCCTTTGCACGCAGTCTTCTCCCCACTGCTCCCATGCATGAACGATCACCTCGGTATCGCTCTTCGTGCGAAAGCGGTGACCGAGGTCGCTCAGCTGGGGGATGAGGTCGCGGTAGTTGTAGACCTCGCCGTTGTAGACGATGACCACGCTGCCGTCTTCGTTGTACAGCGGCTGCTGCCCGGTGGAGAGGTCGATGATGGAGAGGCGTCGATGGCCGAGGCCCAGGCCGGGCTCTAAATGGAAGCCGAACTCGTCCGGCCCGCGGTGAAGCTGACTGTCGTTCATGCGCGTGACGAGATCGCGGGAGACGGGTCGCTTACCTGTCACATCGAATATTCCTACTATGCCGCACATAGCTGCCCTCTAACGATGCGTGGCGCGTTCGAGCGCCGTCAGCTTGGAGGAATTCGAGGCCCCGCCGCCCGAGACGCTGATGTGCACTCCGGCGGCGAGCAGCGCACGCTCATACACCTTGGCATACGAGGCGATCATAACAGGGAGGCTGAAGCGCGTTGTCGCGGCGTACTGCGCGGCCTTCGCGTGGCGATGCGCGGTGGCGCGATCGTCATAGTACGCGAGGATGGCCCCGGCGAGCGCTTCCGGGTTGCCGGCGGGCACGAGCGTGCCGCTCAATCCCGATTCGATGAGCTCTGCATTGCCGCCGACGCGCGTTGCTACGATCGGCAGGCGCGTGGCCATAGCCTCGAGGATCGTATTGGACACACCTTCGGCGAGCGAAGGCAGCACGAAGCAGTCCAATCCGCGCATGAACTGCGGCGTGTCGCGCCGCTCGCCGCCGAACCATGCCAGGTGGCGTACACCCCCTTCGGTGAGAAGTCTTTCCGCCTCGCCCCTCAAGGCTCCGTCACCGACCACGAGCAACCGCAGGCGCTCTCGCGCCGAGGGCCGGATCCTGAAGATCAGGACAAAAGCGCGGATGAGGTTCAAGGGATCCTTGATCGACTCGAGCCGGCCGACGCTGCCGATGAGCCAATGCTCGTCGCTTCCGAACGCGCAATCGGCGATCGTGGGGCGCGTTGCTTGAGCTGGATGGAAGCGCTCCATGTCAACGCCGTTGTAGACCTGCGATACCGACGACTCATCCACGCCCACCTGCCGGATCAGATACTCGGCCTGATGGCGAGAAAGGGCGATGTACTGACTGACGAATGGCCGGTAGAGCTTGCGCAGCAGCCGATATCTCCGTCGACGGCCTGCGGGATCGTGAATATCCCACCCGTGTTCGCCGTGGATCCGGACCGGCACCCGAGCTGCCCACGCCGGCACGACAGCCTCCAGGGCGGCAAGATTCCTCGTATGGACCACGGCAGGACGCAGTTCCCTGAAGACGCGCAGAAGCCGCGGGTAGTAGCCGATCAGATGCCCCGGCTTCTTGCCCAGAGCGATGTAGCTGACATCGGACCGAGTGATGCGCTGTGTGAATTCGTCCGACACATCCGTAAGCGACACTATGGCGTGCCGCCAGCGTTCACGCGGGAGGTGATTGACGAGATTGACGATCCCATTCTCCAGCCCGCCAACCGCGAAGCGGAACACGACGTGAGCTATCAGAGGCTTTGGATCGAGCATGTAGGCCACGGATTTACTGCCCGCTCGCCATGAGCGCCGCGTCTACGTGTGCGAGAGCGCTGTCGATCGAGGGCATCATGTCAGTGGCGAACTCGCGCAACACGGCGGTCGGGGGATGAGTCGGATCGTCGTACGGCGCGACGAGCATGATCGCGCTGCCCGCGTCGCCGCGGCTCGAGAGCTTGTCTGCCGCCAGCGTCAGCTTGGCGACGTACGGACTCAGGATGTTGTGACCGGAAATGCGATACCAATCCCAAATCAACAGCCGCTGCTGGGGAGAACGCAGCCGGGTCTCACGAACGTCGAGCGTGCCAGAGCCCAAAGCGCCTTCGACGCGCTCCTGTCCGACGTTATTCCAGACTGGGTGTTTTTGGACGATCATGACGTTCCAGGAGCTCACGAGCTGCGCTCCCCGCTGCTGGCTGCGGTAGTACGCAAGATAGACCGCAACGACCTTGTCTCCTTTCCGGTACGTCTGGAAGAGGCCTGCCGAAGGAGGATCGTAGTGAGGGCGCCAGTCTGTCAGAGGATCCGGGTCGAGGACCCAGCCTCGGGCTCCCGCGGGCGCAACGAGGGTCAGCGGCGTCTGGGCGTTGGCGATCGACTGGCGCTCCAGGTGCTGGGCGTACAACGGCCAGGCTGCGACCGTCGCGATCACGGCGGCAGCATAGGCGGCAAAACCCACGCGCGGCGTCGCCGGCCCATCTGCCAGCGGGCCACCCCCGAGGGATGAGCTCTTGTCTTCGGTATCGCGCCAGAAGGAGCCGACCCAAAATAGGAGCAGCATCACCAGGCCGAAGAAGAACCACCCGTATATGAAGTGGTCGATGCCGTGCGCAAGCCTGTTGTCGCTGAGGTGCGCAATCATGACGATGAGGTACGCCCGGAAGCCGTTGGCGATGATCGGCACGATGAGCGAAGCCGCAACGAACAAAAGGCGCTTCCAAAGGCGGCGGTAGGACAGATTGGCGAACAGAACGCCGACGGTAAACGAGGCAATCAGGTAGCGCACGCCGCTGCAGCCTTCGACGATCGACCATTCGCCCGAGGGAATCGAAAAGAACAATCCTTCGCGGAACACGGGGATTCCCGAAAACTGGAGCGCGACCACTGTGAAGTCGGCCGTCCATTCCATCAGGGGCGGGATCAACACCTCGCCCATGGGCACGGCCAGCACGAGAAATCCCAGCGGGAACAGCATTGCCCGGGCGACATCGCGACCGAGGATCGCGATAACGACGCCCCAGATACTGGCTACGAGCGCAAGCTGCCTTACGACCAGAACCTCGCCAGCGTACCCGGCAAGCCAGAAGGCTCCCGCGCCGACGAGGAGCAGCACGCCGAGCCAATCGGGATGCGGCGTGAGCACGCCCAACTTACGCCGCCGATACCAGATAAGCGCCAGTACGATGGGAACGATCAGGAATCCATGGGCAAAGGTCTCCGAGCGCCACCAAATCGCAACGATGGACTCGACCGTCGATGCATGGATCGCCAGAACTATGATGAGCGCGCCAACGACCGTAGGCAGTGCATAGCGCCAGCGACGCCACGCTGCGCTGCTGTCGCGCGAGTGCACCGCAACGCCGACGTCGACGTCGCTCATCGCACGCTCACGGCGGTGAGTACCGCGCACTGTCGCCTGTCGGCCGCTTCCGGGGCCGGATGTCCGACAGGCGCTCCCGCGACAAGCTCGTTGAGCCGGCCCAAGCGCGACGCCCAGGTGTAGTCGGAAAGCACTCGCATGCGTGCGGCGGCGCCGATCCGATCGCCAACGGTTTGCTCGATGAGCCGGAGCACCGCGTCGGCGAAGTCCGTGGCTGCGTCGGCCACGGCCAGCTCGACCTCCGGAGCGGCTCGCAAGGCGAGCGCCGCAGCCGAAGTAACCACGGTGGGCCGCCCCATGGCCATCGCCTCGAGCACCTTGTTCTGTATCCCACGTGCGACGCGAAGCGGAGCGACGACGACGCGCGCGTGCCTAAGATAGGGACGAACGTCCTCCACCCGACCCGTGACATTGACGGCCTCGCCCTGCAGTGCTCGAACGGCCCGGCTGGGCCTCATGCCGACAATGTGGAACCGCGCCTTCGCGTCACGGCGCCGAACGAGCGGGAGAACGTCCTGTGCGAACCAGGCAACAGCATCCTCGTTCGGCCAATAGTCCATCGTTCCCGTGAAGACGATGGCATGTTCGTCTGGCGGAAAAGGCGATTCGTAAGAACGGGCGGGCGAGAAATAATCGCCATCAACTCCGTTCTCGATCACGACGAGACGATTCGCGCACCCTGGCGAGGCCGCGCCGAGCAGGCGCGCCTCCTCGCCGGTGACAAAGAGGCTGGCCCTGGTGCGACCCGCGACGAGTTTCTCGAATTCCAGCAGGCGCCGCGCTTCGAGCGCGTAGAGCATGGAGATCGGCCACGGGCGTCGGCGGGCGTAGTCGGCCCACTTCGCGGAGTCGAGATCCACAAAATCGACGATCGTCTGGACTTCCGGAAGAGCGAGGACGTACTGGGCCATGGCGGACGAGAACACGAGCGCCCGCTTGACGCCTTCGCGGTGCACGACATCTTCGACCCACTGCTGCAAGGCATGACTGTGAAAATAGCGCAGGGTCGCCGCCTCGCCGGTCAGGGTCGCTGCGATGCTGCCAAGCCGGCGGGACCAGCGAACAATCGGTTCGGCGTGGACCTCGGCGCACCAGGACTTCAGCGTTTGGACATGGGGCAGATCCACCGGGTCGTCGACAAACGCCCCGAGCAGGATCCTGTAGTCACGCGCGAGATGCCGGAGGAGATGGTACGAGCGAACCTTGTCGCCCTTGTTCGGGGGATAAGGGAGGCGATGCGCGAGGAAGAGCAGGGAATCCATGCGGCACGCAACCTCTAGCCCAGGCTCTTGACGAGATGTGGGCCGATGGCATTGGCGAGAGGCAGCGGTAGAAGTCGCCACATCGCCATCAGCGCGCGATATTTCGGATTGAGCGGATTGTTTTCCGGAATGCTGTCGCGCCGGTAGAGCCAGTATTCGTACGCGAGCGGAATCGCCTCGGCGCCCCAATGCTCCTTGAATGCGAAGGCTCCGGTACCACGCTTGCTGCGGCCGAAATCGAAGAAGCGCAACCCCCGCTCGCTCGCCCGACGAAGGAGCTCCCAGTACTTGAAGTCGTTCGCCGCCAGATCCCGTGCCGCATCGACATCACCGGCATAGTAGGGCAGCACCTCGTCCCTGAAGTAGAAGCTCAGGACGCTCGACACCGCCCTGCCCCCGGCGTCGGTGACGGTGAGGACCTCGCAATCGCCGTCGAAGGTCGTGCACAGCGCCTCGAAATAGCGCTTCGGCAACGGCGGCGTTCCGTGGCGATGGACGTTGTCCGCATAGAGCGGGAAGAAGCTGCCGACCCCGGGGTCGATGCGGCTGACCAGCCCGCGGCCGATGCCCTTGCGGACCATCGCGCGCTGCTTGCGCGGGATGCTGGTCAGGTTGGCCTCGATCCCGGTGACGATCTCCTTGCGAAAGCGCACGTAGAGCTCCTGGCGGGGCCACGCTGCCTCCCGGGGCGTGCGATCGCGCAGCTCGAGGTGCTCGACCCCCAGCCTCTCGCCGAGATCTCGGGCCGCTGCATGCAGCGCCGAGACGGCTTCCGGGTCGACGGCGGCGACGCCCCCGTAGGCGCAGAACGGGAGCGACACGAGGGCGTGGCCGAAGAGAAAGCTCTTGACCTCCGCAAGGGGAAGCACGGCGACGACTCGCGTGCCTCGTTCCGCCAGCAGATAGTGGGTCCTGTGCCCGAAGCACTCTTCGATGATCCGCTTCCATCCGATGCGGTGGAAGAATGTGGCGTCCGGGCAGCGAAAAACGAAATCCTCCCAGCGCGCGCTGTCTTCGTTCGCAAGAGCACGCACGCTGACGGGCACTACGCCGGCCGAGCGGTCGATGCAGGCGTCCAGGGCGGAGCTCATGTGAGACCAAAGACGACGTGATCCAGACGATCCCAGCGGAAGTCTGCGAGCAGCAATTGCAGGCGCGTGGCGGTCCGCTCCAGATTGATGTAGTGACGGAAGCGAGCCCTCGGGTCCGCTTCCTTGACGCGCGGCTGCTCCGGATCGATTTCCCAGGGGTGGAAGTAGAAGACCGCGGACTCCTCGTCGGCATCGTTCACGCGGCGAATAAGCCAGCGCGAGAGCGCGTACGGCATGAGCCGGAAGTATCCTCCTCCTCCCGCAGGCAGGTTGGTGCGGAACAGCCGCACCGTCGCGATCGGCACCTCGAGCACGCCTGCGCTCGCCAGGTGCGCAAAGCGCGAGCGCCCTGGCGCCCCGTAGTGATCGTGCCGGATCGGGTACACGCTGGAGCTGTATCGATATCCCGCCTTCGCGAGGCAATCGTAGGCCCAGAGGTTGTCGTCGTTGATGGAGAAGCTCGGCGCGCGGTAACCCTGGACTTCGGTCCCGACGATGTCCTCCAGCACCGCCTTGGCGAGCGCGACGTCGGCAAAGAACGGATCGGGGCCCTGGGTGGCCGCTCGTTCGTGTGCGTAGCCGTGGCTGGCGAGCTCGTGCCCGCCCGATACGATGCGCCGCACCATCTCGGGATAGCGCTCGGCAATCCAGCCCAGCGTGAAGAACGTTGCGTTCACACCTCTGTCTGCCAGCAGCTGCAGGACGCGGTCGATGTTCTGCTCGATCCGACACGGCAAGGAGTCCCAGGAGGAGCGCGCGATGTAGGGAGCGAACGCCGAGACGTGGAAATAATCCTCGACGTCGATGGTGAGCGCGTTGACGACAGGATGAGTGACGACCGGCGCGTCCATGGGCTACGCGAGAGCAGGTTCCGTGCGGCGGGCAAGCCACTGCACGAGGTGAGAGGCGATGCGCTCCGAAGCCCTCCCATCCCAGAGTTCGGGAATGCGGCCGCGCTTCCCGCGTCCGGCAAGGATGTCGGCGACGCCGCGCAGGATGAGGGATCGATTCCTGCCGACGACGGTATTGGTCCCCTCCTCCACGGTCACGGGTCGTTCCGTGTTTTCGCGCATGGTCAGGCACGCCACGCCAAGGGCGGTCGTTTCCTCCTGGATGCCGCCCGAGTCGGTGATGACCACAGCTGCGTCCCGGAGCAGGCCGAGTGTCTCCAGGTAGCCTTGCGGCGGCAGAGAGGCGATTCTTCGGCCCAGCAGCCTCGACAGGCCGAAGCGCTCGATGTTGGCGCGTGTCCTCGGGTGCAACGGCCATACTAGGGGCAGCTCGGCGCTGACCTCGCTCAGGATCGCAAGAGCGTCGCCCAGGTCTTCCCGGCTGTCGACGTTCGCGGGGCGGTGCAGCGTCACGAGCCCGAAACGCCCCGTTTCCCCGAACAAGGCAGGGTCGATGCCGTTTCCGGCGAAGACGGCCCGGGACGCGACGGCGTGGGAGAGACTTGCCTTCAGCGAATCGATCATCACGTTGCCGACGAAGTGGACACGACTCATCGCGATCCCTTCGCGACGAAGGTTCTCCGCGGCCGAGCGCTCGGTCGTGTACAGCACGTCGCAGATCTGATCGGTCAACAGGCGATTGATCTCCTCCGGCATGGTTCGGTCGAAGCTGCGCAGGCCCGCCTCGACGTGAACGAGAGGAATGCCCATCTTTACCGCCACCAGCCCGCACGCGAGCGTCGAATTGACATCGCCGACGACAACCACGCAGCTTGGCGAGGTCCGCTCTACTACGGGCTCGAATCTGCGCATTATCTCCGCCGTCTGTACCGCGTGAGTTCCCGATCCCACTTCGAGGTTGATCTCCGGCGCTTCCAGGCCGAGGTCGGCGAAAAGGCGGTCGTTCATGGCAACGTCGTAGTGCTGCCCCGTGTGAAGCAGCATGGCGTGCGGAGCCGACGAATCCGCGCGAAGCACCCTGATGAGGGGCGCGACCTTCATGTAGTTGGGTCGCGCGCCGACCACGCAGATGATGGGACCCATCGATTGCAGAATTTCTTCCATCAGCCCTTGACCTGGTCGGGGGGCCTCGCGCCCGTGGCAGTGCGACGCAACTGCTGCAGCAGGTCGAGCGTGGCCGTCATCGCGCGCTCGAGCCGAACGACCCGCTCCTCGAGGCCCAGCCCTGCCTCGTTGCCAATGAAAGTCGGGTCCTCCGGCTTGGGCCCCGCAGCGGCCGAGGCGCTCGCGTTGCCTGCACTGAGCTCGAGTCGAATCTCTTCCGCCGTGGAATCCACGCTGGCGGCGGAAATCACGTGTTCCTCCGACAGCGACGCTGCCAGCAGCAAGCGGTTGCAGAGCGTGTTGATCCGTCGCGGGATGCCGCCGGAGAACGTGTAGATCGCGTCGAACGCCCCGTGCTCGAAGCGCGGGTCATTGTTCCATCCGACGTGGTGCAGCCGGTGCTCGACGTAGGCCTGGGTTTCTCCGCGGTCCATCGGACCAAGGTGGTAGGAGGCTATGACCCGTTGCCGGAGCTGCTGGAGATCAGGCCCCTGCATCAGATGGCGCAACTCCGGCTGACCGATGAGGAAGCTCTGCAGCAGCCCCTGGTTGCCGAGCTGAAAGTTGGACAGCATGCGCAACTCTTCGATGGCGCGGGCCGGGAGGTTCTGAGCCTCGTCGACGATCAGCAGTGCCCGCTTCCCCTGCGGGACGAGCGAGGTGAGAAATGCCTCCAGCTCCGCGAGCAGCTGAGCCTTGTCCAGCGCCTTGATCGGCAGCCCAAATGCCACAGCGACCGATCGAAGCAGGTCGTCGGCGTCGAGCTGGGTGGTGACGAGTTGAGCTGCTATGAGGCGGCTCGGGTCGATC
>DASVFM010000201.1:0-19062 GCA_036380055.1 Casimicrobiaceae bacterium | reverse complement strand
GGTCGTGCTCCTCCGCCTCCAGGCGCGCGCGTCCGAAGCCGCCGCGCTGCGAGATCTCGATCGCTTCGATCGGCGTCACCGCGCCTGGCTCGGCGGCAACCTGCCCCCAGACGCCCAACCGCTCCAGGATCAGTCGCGACCCGTGCGACAGCGCAAGCGAGCGGTCGCCGCGTGCAATCGCGCCCGGAGCGCGCCCATCGAGCGCAACGGCGTCGAGCTCGCTGTCGGCGAGCGCGAGCGCGGCGGTCGCGCCGACCGGCCCTGCCCCCACGATCACCAAGTCATGCAGCATCCGGCAAAGCCTGCCGCGCATGCGTGCGCGGCGATTCGATCAGCAGCAGCGCGAGGCCGGTCCCTCCCCATCGGGGCCATCAGCGCGCACAGGCTGCTTCTACGTCGGCGAGCGACTTCGGCGTAGCGCCGGTCAGATTCTCGTTGCCGGTGGCGGTGACGAGCACGTCATCCTCGATGCGCACGCCGATGTCCCAGAACTCTTCCGGTACCTTGTCGGCGGGCCGGATATAGCAGCCGGGCTCCACAGTCAGCACCATTCCCGGCTCCAGCGTGCGCGAGGCACCCTCCTGGCGGTACAGCCCGACGTCGTGCACGTCGAGACCGAGCCAGTGCCCGGCGCGGTGCATATAGAACTGCTTGTAGGCGCCGGTCTCGAGGACCGCATCGAGCGTCCCCTCGCAGAGTTTCAGATCGAGCAGGCCCTGGGCGATGACGCGTTCGGCGATCTCGTGATAGTCGTGGAAGGGTCTGCTGGGAGCGACCGCACCGATGCAGGCGAGCTGCGCCGCAAGCACGAGCTCGTAGATCGCCTTCTGTGGCCCGCTGAACTTCCCGCTCACCGGAAAGGTGCGCGTGATGTCGGAGGCATAGCCACGAAACTCGCACCCTGCGTCGATCAGCAACAGATCGTTGGCCTGGAGCTCGCGGTCGTTGTCCCTGTAGTGCAGCACGCAGGCGTTAGGCCCCGAGGCGACGATCGACGGATAGGCGACCGCTTGTGCTCCCTGGCGCAGGAACTCGTGCGTAAGCTCGGCCTCGACCTGGTACTCGAACCAGCCGGGCCTCGTGCGCCCCATCGCCCGGCGATGAGCTCCGCTCGAGATCTCGGCGGCACGCCGGATGAGCGACAGCTCCTGCTCGTCCTTGATCAGCCGCATCGAGGCGAGCGCCGCGCGAACGTCCACTACCGCTTCCGGCGCGGTAATGCCTGTGCGGACGCGCCTTCTCACTTCGTTGAGCGTGTCGGTGACGAGCTGATCCCAGATCGGGTAGAGGCCCAGCGGCGTGTACAGCGCCGGCCGATCCGCCGCCCAGTCGGTGAGCTTGGCTGTAAGCTCGCTGATAGGATAAGCCTCGTCGAAGCCGAAGACCTCCCGCGCGGCATCCGGGCCGTAGCGAAAACCGTCCCAGATTTCCCGCTCGGCATTCTTCTCGCGGCAGAAAAGCACTTGCCGCGACTCGCCGCTCTCGGCTCCCGCTACCAGCACGACGGCCGCCTCGGGCTCGGTAAATCCCGAGACGTAATAGAAGTGGCTGTCCGGGCGGTACGGGTAGTGCGTGTCTGCGTTGCGGATCGCTTCCGGAGCGGTCGGAATCGCCGCGATGCCGCCGCCGCTGCGCGCGCGCATCTCGGAGATAAGCCGCGCGCGGCGCTCGCGGTGATGGCTGTGGGCGTGCTTCATCCAGTGTCCGGGCGGTGAGAATACGGCGGGAGCGACATTATAGGCGACTGCGAAGGCGCGTATGGTTGCGCTAACATCGCCCGCGTGACCGACCCTCCACCGAAAGCCGCGACCGGCCTGCGTCAAGCAAAGCGCCTCGTGCGGGAGAACGTCCTGCGCGAACGCGACGCGATGCCTCCCGAATTGCGGGCCGCAGCGAGCGAACGCATCGCCGACTCGCTCGCGCGCCGACCGGACTTCGCCGCCGCAGGCGTCGTGCTGCTGACGCTGCCTTACGCGAGCGAATGGGATACGCGGCTGCTCTTCCGCGTGGCGCGCGCGCGCGGAAAGACCGTGGCGGTGCCGCGGGTAAACCTCGCGCAACGCATGCTGGAGATCTACGCGGTCGCGGATCTCGCGGCCGACGTCGCGCCGGGCTACCGCGGCATTCCCGAGCCGCACGCCGGCTCCGCGCCCGTGGCGCTCGAGTCGATCGATTGGGTGCTCGTGCCGGGCGTGGCCTTCGATGCAAGCGGGCAGCGCGTCGGATACGGCGGCGGTTACTACGATCGCCTGCTCCCCATGCTGCCCACAGCGGCTCCGCGAATCGCTGGCGCGTTCGAGTTGCAGGTTCTCGAGCGCGTGCCGAGCGCGCCGCACGATCTTGCGCTGGATGCGATCGTCACCGAGGCTCGGGTGATCGTCCCTGCGCGATCAGCCCGCCCGTCCTAGAAGGCGCCTGCGTCGCGTGGTAGCATGCCTTCGCCGATGCCCCGTCAGGGCTGGTGCCGGACGATAGTGAATTCCGAGCCCCGCCGCTGCGGCCACCGCAGGAGAACCCGGCGCGCAACGGCCAGCCGCAAGGAGCCCCCATGGACATGAAATCGGACCTCGATCCACAGGAAACGCGGGAATGGCTGGACGCGATCGACGGCGTCATCGATAACGAAGGGCCGGACCGCGCGCATTTCCTGATCGAGCAGCTCATCGACAAGTCGCGCCGCCGCGGCGCGTACCTGCCCTTCTCGGCCAACACCGCGTACATCAATACCATCCCGGTCGATCGGCAGCCGCACATGCCGGGCAACCAGGCGATCGAGGAGAAGATTCGCAACTATGCGCGCTGGAACGCGATGGTGATGGTGGTACGGGCGAACAAGCACACCAATGTCGGCGGCCACATCGCGAGCTATGCGTCCGCTGCCACGCTCTATGACGTCGGGTTCAATCACTTCTGGCATGCGCCCTCGGCCGACCATGGCGGCGACCTGGTTTTCGTTCAAGGCCATTCCTCGCCGGGAATCTATGCCCGGGCGTTTATGCTCGGTCGGTTCACGCCAGAGCAGATGGACAACTTCCGGCAGGAGGTCGACGGTAAAGGCATTTCGTCCTATCCACACCCGTGGCTGATGCCGGAGTTCTGGCAGTTTCCGACGGTGTCGATGGGGCTCGGGCCGCTGATGGCGATTTACCAGGCGCGGTTCATGAAGTACCTGCAGGACCGGGGAATGATCGTCAGCGAAGGACGCAAGGTGTGGTGTTTCTGCGGCGACGGCGAGATGGACGAGCCCGAGTCGATGGGTGCCATCGGCATGGCGGGACGCGAGAGCCTGGACAACCTCATCTTTGTGGTCAATTGCAACCTGCAGCGGCTCGACGGCCCAGTGCGCGGCAACGGCAAGATCATCCAGGAGCTTGAGGCCGATTTCCGCGGCGCCGGCTGGAACGTCATCAAGGTCATTTGGGGTACACACTGGGACACGCTGCTGGCCCGTGACAAGAAGGGCATCCTGATGCGGCGCATGATGGAATGCGTCGACGGCGAATACCAGACCTTCAAGTCGAAGGACGGGGCCTACGTGCGCGAGTACTTCTTCAACACGCCCGAGCTGAAGCAGCTGGTCGCCGACTGGACCGATGATGAGATCTGGCATCTGAATCGCGGCGGGCTCGACCCGTTCAAGGTCTACGCGGCCTACCACGCGGCGGTGAATCACCGGGGGCAGCCGACGGTCATCCTCGCCAAGACCATCAAGGGCTACGGCATGGGCGAGTCGGGCGAGGCGCAGAACATCACCCACCAGCAAAAGAAGCTGTCGCTCGACGCGGTGCGGCACTTCCGTGACCGCTTCCAGATTCCGGTCACCGACGACAAGCTCGAGGAGATTCCCTACGTGACCCTCGCGCCGGGCTCGCCGGAAGCCGAGTACATGAAGGCGCGGCGGATGGACCTCGGTGGCTTCCTGCCGGCTCGCCGGCGCAAGGCGCAGCCGCTGACCGTGCCGGCACTCTCGGCGCTCGAGCGCTTCCTCAAGAGCACCGAGGAGCGCGAGATCTCGACCACCATGGCCTTCGTGCAGGTCCTACAGACGCTGTTGCGCGACAAGAACATCGGCAAGCACATCGTGCCCATCGTGCCCGACGAATCGCGCACCTTCGGCATGGAGGGGATGTTCCGCCAGCTCGGCATCTGGAACCAGCTTGGGCAGCTCTACACCCCGCAGGACGCCGACCAGCTCATGTTCTACAAGGAGAGCAAAGACGGGCAGATCCTGCAGGAGGGGATCAACGAGGCAGGGGCGATGTGCGACTGGATCGCCGCGGCGACCGCCTACTCCACGCACGGCGTACAGATGATCCCGTTCTACATCTTTTATTCGATGTTCGGCTTCCAGCGAGTCGGAGACCTCGCCTGGGCCGCCGGCGACATGCGCTCGCGCGGCTTCCTGCTCGGAGGCACTGCCGGACGCACGACGCTGAACGGCGAAGGCCTGCAACACGAGGACGGACACTCGCATCTCATCTCAGCCGCCGTCCCGAATTGCATCTCGTACGACCCTAGTTTCGGTTACGAGGTGGCTGTGATCATCCAGGAGGGCTTGAGGCGCATGTACGCGGAGCAGGACGACGTGTACTACTACCTCACGCTCATGAACGAGAACTATGCCCAGCCGGCGATGCCCGAGGGCGCCGCGCCCGGCATCATCAAGGGCATGTACCTGTTCCGCGCGGGCGACAAGAAGGCCAAGGGGCCGCGTGTGCAGCTCCTCGGCAGCGGCGTCATTCTGCGCGAAGCGATCGCTGCGGCGGATCTGCTGCGCTCGGACTGGGGCGTGGAAGCTGATCTCTGGAGCTGCCCTTCGTTCACCGAGCTCGCGCGCGAAGGCAACGCGACGCAGCGCTGGAACATGCTCAACCCGACGGCCAAGGCGCGAGCGTCGTACGTCGAAACCTGTCTCAGGGACACGCAGGGCCCGGTGATTGCTTCGAGCGACTATTCGCGTACGTTCGCCGAGCAGATCCGCGCCTACGTGCCGCGCCGCTACGTCGTGCTCGGCACCGACGGTTTCGGACGCTCCGACACGCGCGAGAAGCTGCGGCGCTTCTTCGAGGTCGACCGCCACTACATCGCGATCGCTGCGCTCAAGGCGCTCGCCGACGAAGCTACGCTGCCCGCAGCGAAAGTCGTCGAGGCGCTCAAGAAGTACGGCGTCGCGCCGGACAAGCCCGCGCCGTGGACGGTGTAGGCCATGAGCACGATCGAGGTCAAGGTCCCGGATATCGGCGATTTCAAGGATGTGCCGGTCATCGAGGTCTTCGTAAGGCCCGGTGACGCGGTCAAAGCCGAGGACCCGCTTGTCACGCTCGAATCCGACAAGGCGACCATGGACGTGCCCTCGCCTTCAGCCGGGACGGTGAAGGCGCTGCAGGTGAAAGTCGGAGACAAAGTGAGCGAAGGCAGCATGCTGCTCACCCTCGACGCGGACGGCACCGCCGCCGCGGCCAAGGCACCCGCGGCCGCGCCGGCACCCGCTGCGCCACGCCCCGAACCCGCCCCGGCCGCAGCTCCACCCGCCGCTGGCGCCTCGGGCGCGCCGAAGACGATCGAGGTCAAGGTTCCGGATATTGGCGATTTCAAGGACGTGCCGGTCATCGAGGTTTTCGTAAAGCCCGGAGATGCGGTCAAAGCCGAGGACCCGCTGGTGACGCTCGAGTCCGACAAGGCAACGATGGACGTGCCCTCGCCTTCGGCGGGCACGGTCAAGGCCTTGAAGGTGAAGCTCGGCGACAAGGTGAGCGAGGGCAGCGTGATCCTCGTGCTCGAGTCGGGAGCTGCGGCCGGCGCCCGCGCCCAGCCTGCCGCGGCGGCGCAGCCCGCGGCTGTGACTGCGCCTCCTCCGCCCGCGTCCGCCCCGCGAGCCGAGACAAGTGCGTCGACTGCGCCGGCGGCGACCGCCGCCCCGGTCGACGCAGAAGCGTTCAAGCGCGCACACGCCTCCCCTTCGGTGCGTGCCTTCGCCCGGGAGCTCGGCGTCGATCTATCAAGGGTCAAGGGAACGGGCCCGAAAGATCGCATCCTGCAGCAGGACGTTCAGGCTTACGTCAAGCAGGCACTGAGCGGCGCGGCTCCCGCCGCCGCTGCGACGGCAGCCGGTGCAGGCCTGACTCTCTTGCCCTGGCCGCAGGTCGACTTCGCAAAGTTCGGCCCTGTGGAATCGAAACCGCTGTCTCGGATCAAGAAGATCTCCGGCGCGAACCTGCACCGGAACTGGGTGATGATTCCGCACGTCACCAACTGCGAGGACGCCGACATCACCGAGCTGGAAGCCTTCCGCGTTCAGCTCAACAAGGAGAACGAGAAGGCGGGCATCAAGATCACGATGCTCGCGTTTCTAATCAAGGCGAGCGTGGCAGCGCTGGCGAAGTTTCCCGAGTTCAACGCCTCGCTCGATGGAGACAACCTCGTTTACAAACGGTACTTCAACATCGGCTTCGCCGCCGACACGCCGAACGGGCTCGTCGTACCCGTGGTAAAGAACGCCGATCAGAAAGGCGTACTGTCGATCGCCAAGGAGATGGGCGAGCTCTCCGCGAAAGCCCGCGAAGGCAAGCTCGGGCCTGCCGACATGCAGGGCGGCTGCTTCTCGATCTCCAGCCTCGGCGGCATCGGGGGAACCTATTTCACTCCAATCATCAACGCCCCTGAGGTGGCCATCCTGGGGGTGTGCCGCTCGAGCCAGCGGCCAGTCTGGGACGGCAAGCAGTTCGTACCGCGCTTGATCCTGCCGCTTTCGCTCTCCTACGATCATCGCGTGATCGACGGCGCGGCAGCGGCGCGTTTCAACACCTTCCTGGTTGGCGTGCTCGCTGACATGCGGCGGGTCCTGCTGTGAAGCAGTGGCTCCCCGCCCTGCTGCTCCTATGTGCAGCGGCGGAGTGCCGCGCCGCACAGGAGCTCGTTACGATTCCGACGCGGGCAGGCGTTACGGAGACCTATCTGCTGATGCGTAACCCCCCCTCCGCGATTCCGAAATGCGTTGCGATCGCATTCGTCGGCGAGCCCGGCGTGGTCGGTCTCGCGGGCAAGCAGGTGCCGGTGGGGTTTGGCCCGCGCGCCAATACGCTGCTGCGCATGCGCAACGACCTGGTCGATGCCGAGGTCGCGGAGGTCGCCGTCGACGCACCATCCGACAGGCTCGATGGCATTAGCGACGAGTTCCGGCTTGGCCCCGACCACGCGGCCGACATCCGCGCGCTGATCGTAGACGTCAAGAAGCGGTTCCCGGACGCGAAGATGTTCCTGGTCGGCCACAGCCGCGGCACCGTGTCCGCGGCGGCGCTCGCCGCGATCCTCGGCGACAGCGTGCAGGGTGTGGTGCTGATGTCGAGCGCAACCAACCGCGACAAGCATGGCCCCGCCCTCTCCGGCTTCAACTTCGCCTCGATCAAGATCCCCGTCCTGCTCGTGCATCACCACGACGACGGCTGCTACACCAACCCGTACTACAACGTCGAGCGTCTTTCGAAGAGCTTCACGCTGGTCACCGTCACCGGCGGCGACCCGCCGCAGTCCGGTCCCTGCGATCCGCAATCCGCGCACGGCCTCTTCGGCCAGGACGCTGCGGTGGCGCAAGTGATCAAGAACTGGATGCTCGGCCGCGACTTCCCGCGCGAGATCCACTGAACGCGGCGCGTGCCGCCGCTCGAGGACGAGATTCGTGAGCCAGATCGAAGTCAAAGTGCCCGACATCGGCGACTTCAAGGACGTGCCGATCATCGAGGTCTTCGTAAAGCCCGGCGACGCAGTCAAAGCCGAAGACCCGCTGGTCACGCTCGAGTCCGACAAGGCGACGATGGACGTGCCTTCGCCCGCCGCCGGCACGGTGAAGGAGCTCAAGGTCAAGCTCGGCGACAAGGTGAGCGAGGGGAGCGCGATCCTCACCCTGGATGCCGCCGCAGCGATGGCGCAGAAGCCTGCGGAGCAGTCGTCCCCATCCGCGGCGCCGCCAAGCGCGAAGCCCGCCGCTCCTTCGCCGGCTCCGGCCCGTGCTCCTGCGCCGGTGCCGGGCGCCGCCAGCTACGCGGGGAAGGCCGACATCGAGTGCGAGATGATCGTCCTCGGCTCGGGGCCGGGCGGCTACAGTGCCGCGTTCCGCGCCGCGGATCTCGGCATGAAAACCGTGCTCGTCGAGCGCTATCCGACGCTCGGCGGCGTGTGCCTCAACGTCGGCTGCATACCATCGAAGGCTCTGCTGCACATCGCCGCCGTGATGGACGAGGCCGCTGTGCTCGCGGAGCACGGCATCGCCTTTGCGGCACCGAAGGTGGATCTCGAAAAGCTCCGCGCCTGGAAGAACAAGGTCGTCGGCAAGCTCACCAGCGGGCTCACCGGCATGGCGAAGATGCGCAAGGTCGAGGTCGTGCGCGGCTACGGCGCGTTCCTCGACCCGCACCATGTCGAGGTCGAGCTGACCGAAGGGCCCGGCCAGTCCAAGACCGGTGCCAAGAAGGTCTTGCGCTTCGCGAAGGCGATCATCGCAGCCGGATCGCAGTCGGTGCGCCTTCCCTTCGTGCCGGACGATCCACGCGTGGTTGACTCGACCGGGGCTCTCGAGCTCGCCACGACACCCAAGCGCATGCTCGTGATCGGTGGCGGGATCATCGGCCTCGAGATGGGCACGGTTTACTCGGCGCTCGGCGCCAGGCTCGACGTGGTCGAGATGCTCGACGGCATGATGCTCGGCGCGGACCGCGATCTCGTGCGCGTGTGGGAGAAAGTAAACAAACCGCGCTTCGACCGCGTCATGCTCAAGACCAAGACCGTTGCCGTCGAAGCGAAGAGGGACGCGCTGTACGTGAGCTTCGAGGGCGAACAGGCGCCGAAGGGCGCGCAGCCGTACGATCTCGTGCTTCTGTCCGTCGGGCGCAGCCCGAACGGTAAGAAGATCGGCGCGGAAAAGGCCGGCGTGATCGTGACCGACCGCGGCTTCATTCCCGCCGACAACCAGCTGCGCACCAACGTGCCGCACATCTTCGCGATCGGAGATATCGTCGGCCAACCCATGCTCGCGCACAAGGCCGTCCACGAGGGCCACGTCGCGGCCGAGGCGGCCGCCGGTGAAAAATCGTTCTTTGACGCCCGCGTCGTTCCTTCGGTCGCCTACACCGACCCCGAGGTCGCATGGGTGGGGCTCACCGAGGACGAGGCGAAGGCGAAAGGCGTAAAGATCGAGAAAGCACAGTTTCCTTGGGTCGCCTCTGGGCGAGCCATCGCCAATGGTCGCGACGAAGGCTTTACCAAGCTCCTCTTCGATGCGCAGACGCATCGGATCGTCGGTGGGGGAATCGTCGGCACGCACGCAGGCGATCTCATCAGCGAGATCGCCCTCGCCATCGAGATGGGTGCCGACGCGGTCGACATCGGCAGAACCATCCATCCGCATCCCACGCTTTCGGAGTCGATCGGCATGGCCGCCGAGCTGTTCGAAGGCGTGTGCACGGATTTCCCCCCGGCGCGAAAGAAGTAGCGGCACCATCGTGACCCAGGATGAGCTCAAGCAGCTCGTAGCCCGCGAGGCGATCAAGCACGTCGTCGACGATGCCTACCTCGGCGTGGGCAGCGGATCGACGGCCAACTTCTTCATCGACGAGCTGGCGAGGATGAAGGGCCGGATCAAGGGTGCGGTCGCGAGCTCGGTGAAGACCGCCGAGCGGCTGAGTGCGCGCGGAATCCGCGTGGTCGAGCTGACCGAGGTCGACGATCTTCCCGTGTACGTGGACGGCGCCGACGAGGTCACGCGGCACGGCGCGATGATCAAGGGCGGTGGCGGCGCGCTCACGCGCGAGAAGATCGTTGCCGCGGTCGCGCGCAGGTTCGTCTGCATCGTGGATCAGTCGAAGATGGTCGACGTCCTCGGCAGTTTCGCGCTCCCCGTCGAGGTGATCCCCATGGCGCGCAGCCACGTCGCGCACGAGCTGGTAAAGCTCGGCGGTCAGCCGGAGCTGCGCGCCGGTTTCACGACCGACAACGGCAATGTGGTTCTCGATGTCACAGGCCTGCGCATCCTGAATCCGGCGGACCTGGAAGGGCAGATCAACAACATCGTCGGCGTGGTGACCAACGGGCTCTTTGCGCGGCGCGGCGCCGACACGATCCTCGTGGGAACCGACCAGGGCGTGAAGACGCTCGACGCGCACCACTTCTAGCCGTACTCCCGCAGCTCGCACCGGCGCGGCCGCGGGACCGCGCTACAATGGATGCATGACCAATCTGAGCGTTCCCGGGCTCGACCTCACGGCCTATATGGAGGACGTGGGCAAGCGCGCGCGCGCCGCGGCGCGAAGGCTCGCCCGCGCCCCGACGCAGGCGAAGAACGCCGCGCTCGCGGCGAGTGCTGCGGCGCTGAGGCGCGATTCGGCGCGACTGCTCGCCGCGAACGCGGAGGATGTGGCCGGCGCCAAGTCCGCTGGCGAGGACGCAGCGTTCGTCGACCGGCTGATGCTCAACGCGGCCGGCGTCGACGCAATGGCTGAGGGCCTCGAGCAGATCGCGGCGCTGCCCGACCCGGTCGGTGAGGTGAGCGAGTTGCGCTACCGACCGACGGGCATTCAGGTCGGTCGCATGCGCGTGCCGCTCGGCGTGATCGGCATCGTCTACGAGTCGCGGCCGAACGTGACGGCCGATGCGGCGGCGCTGTGTCTCAAGGCGGGCAACGCGTGCATCCTGCGCGGCGGCTCGGAGGCGTTCCATTCGAACCAGGCGATCGGCGCCTGCCTCCACGAGGGCTTGCGCAGCGCGGGGTTGCCGGAAGACGCGGCGCAGTTGCTGGCAACGACGGACCGCGCTGTGGTCGGGATGCTCGCGAGGATGGACCGTTATGTCGACGTCCTCGTCCCGCGCGGCGGGAAGGCGTTGATCCGGCGCGTCGCCGAGGAAGCGACCGTGCCGGTGCTCAAGCACCTCGATGGCGTATGCCACGTGTTCATCGACGAGTCGGCCGACATCGACATGGCAGTGCGCATCGCCGACAACGCCAAGACCCAGCGCTACAGCCCGTGCAACACGATGGAGACGCTGCTCGTTCACGCGAAGATCGCCGCGCGTGTGCTGCCGCCGCTCGCCAAGATCTACACCGAGAAGAAGGTCGAGCTCCGCGGCGACGAGGCGAGCCGCGCACTGGTGCCCGCGATGAAGGCAGCCACGGAGGAGGATTGGACGACCGAGTACCTTGCGCCGATTCTCGCCGTGCGCATCGTGCCTTCGCTCGAGGCGGCGATCGATCACATCGCACGTTACGGATCGCAGCACACCGACGCCATCGTCACCCGGGACCACGGCAACGCGATGCGCTTCCTGCGCGAGGTCGACTCGAGCTCGGTGATGGTCAACGCGTCCACACGCTTCGCCGACGGGTTCGAATACGGCCTCGGCGCCGAGATCGGCATTTCGACCAACAAGCTGCACGCACGCGGGCCCGTCGGGCTGGAAGGTCTCACCAGCCAGAAATGGGTCGTCCTGGGCGACGGACAGATCCGGACCTAAAGCACGCGTGCGGCGCGGCACCCCGTCCGGCACGATGTCCTCCTCGGTCAGCGTCTCCATCGGCACCAACACGGCGATCGCCGCGGCGAAGGCCTTCGGCTGGTTCGTCACGGGCTCGCCGACCATGTTCGCCGAGACAGTGCACTCGCTCGCGGACGTCGCCAACCAGGTCCTGCTCAAGATCGGCGAAGTGCGCGGCCGTCGCGGGCCGGACGCGCTGCACCCCTTCGGCCGCGGCCAGGAGAAATTCTTCTGGGCGCTGGTCTCGGCAGTCAGCGTCTTCTTCGTCGGCTGCGGGCTCAACATCTACCACGGCATCCATGCCTTCCTCTCGCGCGCGCCGGTCGAGCCCTTCACGCCGCTGGTGCTGTGGCTGCTTCTCTTCGCCCTGGCGCTCGAGTCCTACACGTTCGTGATCGCGTTGCGCGAGATCGGGGGCTGGCGCAACGTAGTCAAGAACCGCAACAACACAACAGTGCTCGCGGTGCTGCTCGAAGACGCGGTGGCGCTGCTCGGCATCCTTCTCACCCTGCTCGTGGCCGGCGTGTCGCTCGCCTTCGGCCCGCGGCCGTTGTTCGACGCCATCGTCGCGATCGCGGTGGGCGTGCTGCTCGGCGTGATGGCCCTTTTCCTCGCTGCGATAAACCGGCGGCTTCTGATCGATGCTTCTGATCCGGTGCTCGAGGGTGCGGCCCGCGCCTTTCTCTCCAAGGCAGGCGTCGATGCAGAGCTGCGCTCGATAATCGTCGACGACGGCCGCGACGTTCTGTTCGTGCACATTCGGCCGGGCGCAGGCGCTCCTACGGCTGCCGAGTCGCGGGCCTTGGGCGAGGCGCTGAAGACCCACGCGCGCGAGCGCGTGGGCAAGACGCTCGACGAGGTCTACTGGAGATTTCCGCCGGGCGGCGCACCTCAATAAGTGCCAACGGCTTCCGTCGTCTCGGGGTGAAGGATGATGGCTCGTGTCGAACGACTGCTTCCGACCCGAAGCGGGCGTACGTCCATGGGTACTGACCAAACTCATAGGCAGCTACGCCTATAATGCATCGTCGATGAGTCGGCGAGCGGAATGCAGACCGTGACGCTACGTAGCTGAATCTTGCCGTGTCGGTGCGACTAGTTCTTACCGCGATAGGCTTCTGTCTCACCGTTTCGGTGACTGGCTTGGCATATGGCCAAGCGGCTCTTGAGCCGGCCAAGCCGAGGGTCTATGCGCTGATTGCTGCCGTGGGCGGGCAGCTCACCGTAGTGGCGGAAGCCCCGAGGACCGGCACTCACCTTTCGCCGTACCGGCGCGGCAGCACGCAGGTGAGCAACAACATTCTCAATCGCCTTGCCTTGTATAGCCTCGACAAATCCATCGCGAAGATCGATCCGGGAAGCCAACGAATCTACCTGTCGCTTCCTGCCGCCCAAATGGACGGGGTCGCTCCAACGCAGCGCGAAAGCGTGGCGATCGGCAAGGTCGTGGCGGAGCTGGAGAAGATGCCGCAACGGCTAGAGTGGGACAAGATCCTGATCGTCACGCCAGCCTATCGGACGCTGGAACTCAATGGTCTGGCGGGCAAGATGCAGGGGTTTGGCGTGTTCAATGAACCGCAGTGCCAAGACTGCGGCGGCATTGGCCCGGACGCATACAAGCAGCCGACGGGAGCCCGTGGACCCGAAGCCCTTAGCTCGGAGGACGAGGTCGTTCACGCGGAGACCTATCTCGCGCCGTTTTCGTATGTTGAAGTGTGGGTCCTAGATCCGAAAACGCTGGAGGTACTCGACCAGCAGCAGGGTTTCGATAGTCAGAAGCTGGCCGAGCCGAGCTACAAGGAACCCCTGGACCTCCATAAGGCCAAGTTCCAGGAGTACTTGGCCCGCCGCCTCGCGAGCATCGTGGAGTTCTCCGTAGAGCACGCTGTCACGCAGTCCGAGCTTTCCTGGCTCGGCCATGTGGAAGTCGGGCCGGTCCGGGAGGTCAACCCCGCGGATCCAAAAAAATAGCTACGCACCATCGGAACGCCGGCCCGGTTGTCGTGTAGAGCGTGCCTGAGTAGGTACTGGGCGCGGTCTTATTGGCAATCATCACCAGCCACATACCAGGTGGCTACGCATCAGCAAACGTTCCGTTCACTCCGCGGCGCGAAAACGAAGCCGCGAATGTCACTTTCACGTTTAGTCAACTCGCAGCAAGACGTCTGACCTTGCTGGGCGCCGTTCCGAAACGTTTGCGGAATTCGAGCGTGAACGTCGTCGAGCTGCGAAAACCATGGCGCACCGCAATCTCCCCTACGGTTCCTTGCTCCTCAGCCAGCGCGCGATGAGCGCGGTCCAGCCGAACGTTGCGGATATGGGCGACCGGAGCGATGCCGCGATAGGTGCGAAACGCGGTCTCAAGCGTTCGCCAGCTTACTCCGCAATGCTTCGCCAGGTCCGCGATTGTAAACGAAGCGTCGAGGTGCTCCAGAATGAATCGATCTGCTCGCTTGAGAAAGAAGGGCTCGAGCGGACGCTTGGGCGACGGCGCCTGCCCAGCATAGGGGAGATCCCGCGCCTCGCGATTGAACGCTCCGACCAGCTGCAGATAGCGCCGGTAGCTCGCGCGGGCACCAGCCCCGTCGCCGAGCGCATCGAGTACGATCGAGCGGTCGTATTCCAGGAATTCGAGCAGGACGTTGGAGGTGCCCGTGGCCTGGGCAAGCTTGAGGCCGACATCAAGCTCCTGCAGCGCCTCCCGGTAATGCCCCAACGTTCTCAATCCCCAGGCGAGGTTCGAGCGCGCCACGATCTCGTCGTAGGTCGCCCCGCGCCGCTGCAACGCCCTGAGGCGCCTCCGAATAGGGCCGATCGCGCGGTCTGCATGGCCCAGGACGATTTCAAGCCGTTCGATATTCCCAGCGACGTACCAGGCGGCGAATTCGTAGTGCGCACGCTCGGCCACGGTGCGGGCGCGCTGGAACAGGCGAAGCGCTTCCCGAGCATCGGCTTCCATCGGTGCGGCATCCCTCGGATCCAGAGATGAAAGGTGAGCGCGCGCATGGGGCTCGCTCAGCTTCGACGTGGCACGGTCGAAATACACCGCGCCGAGTACATTGAGAATCTGGACGATGACGTAATCGTCGCCGCTCGCCTCCGCCACCCCGATCGCGCGGTCGCCCAGCGCGATCGCCTCATCGTACTCAGTGCGCGCGAGGAGGATCGCGATCCTGATACGTAGCGCAAAGGCAACATAGGCCCGCTCGCCGCTCTGCTCCAGCCGTGGCAGCAGGCGGTCGATGATGCCGGTCGCGTCCGAATAGCGGCCCTGAAAGTAGGCAAGCTCGGCGCGCCAGGCATCGACGCGAGCCCCCAATCTGGCATCCGCCGGCAGAGAGGCCGCGGTGCGCCCCGCGATCTCGAGCTCGTGCAGAGCTGCCGGGTAGTGTCCCTGTCGCATTGCGCAGAAAGCGGCGATCAGGGACAAATCGACGCGCCGCCGGATGCTCCCCTCGGGCCCGTACGCGCGCAGTGCATCGTGGGCCGCCGCTGCCGCGCTGCGGTAGTCGCCGAAGCGAGCGAGCTTCCAGAGACCAGCGATGCTGCGGCGACGAGGGACAGGGGGCATGCCGCTATTCTTGCCTAGTTCCTCCCGCTTCCTCCAGCAGCAGCCGCCCAGGGTGCAAAATAATTGCGAATTTCGATAGGTTGGCCGCAGCGCGCCTTCCAGTGCTGATCGGCGGACCTACAATGACCTTGCCTCGCCAAAGGAGATGGCATGACTCTTCTTCACAAGCTCTGCTACGTTGCTGCGCTGACGGTGGTCTCGGCATTCGCGGCGGTCGAGTCGGCGCAAGCGAATCACTTCATCTTGCCCTGCGGCGACGTATGCACGGACGCCCACTGGGTGTTCACCGGAAGTCTCAACGTCCCGCGCTACGGGCACACGGCGACGCTGCTGCAGGACGGCAGGGTCCTAGTCGTGGGTGGCACCGGTAGCGGAAACACCACCCTCGACAGCGCGGAATTGTACGACCCGGTCGCGGGGACCTGGAGTCTCACCGGAAGCATGCACTTGCCGCGGACTCTTCACACGGCAACGCTGCTGTCAGACGGCAGGGTTCTCGTTGCTGGTGGGCTAACAAGTCCCGGCAGCCCGCCGAATTTCGGGAGCACCGATGCAGCAGAGATTTACGATCCTGCGACGGGCTCGTGGAGCCTGACCGGCAGCATGACTACCATTCGCTTTTGGTTTTCGGCCACACGGCTCCTGGACGGCAGAGTGCTCGTCGCGGGTGGAGCGGGTGGCTCGAGCAACGGCAATTTGCAAAGCGCCGAACTCTACGACCCGGGAACCGGCACGTGGGCCACGACCGGCAGTCTCAACGTCGCGCGGTATGGGCACACGATGACGCTGCTCCAGGACGGCCGGGTGCTTGTCGCAAGAGGGTCGGACGATGGCGATCTCGCGTCCACGCTGTCCAGCGCTGAAAGCTACGACCCGGTTTCCGGAGTGTGGAGCGTTGTCGACGATTCCTGCTGCGGCAGCGTCTTTCATACAGCGACTCTTTTGCCCGACGGCACAGCGCTTGTTGCGGGCGGCAACACGGGCGGAATCGGAGGTGACGGTGTACTGGCGTTCTCGGAGCGCTTCGATCCGGCCACCCGGACCTGGAGCCGCACTGGCGATTTGCTTACTCCGCGTTACGCGCACACCGCGACGCTCCTCACCAACGGTACAGTGCTGATCTCCGGCGGCGAGCTCCAGACGAACCGGTATCCAAATCTGCAATATGTGACCCTTGGTTCGACAGAAGCGTTCTCACCCAGCACCGCAGCGTGGTCGAGCTCGGCAGATCTGAATAACGCGCGCGCTTACCACACCGCGACGCTGCTCTCCGATGGCACGGTGCTCGTCGCGGGTGGTCTCGTGGTGACGCCCGATTACAAGTCCATTCCTTTGGGGACCGCGGAGCTCTTCGGTGTCCCCGTGAGCACTGAAACTGACCCTGGCGGCAGCGAGGGGGCCGCGACACGGTAGAACGCAGGTGTCTGACTTCTTCTCGGGCTTGGCCTGAATACTCAACTGCGAGAGGGCGCGCAAATGACCTCGAACAAGAGCAGTTCCCGGTTCGGTCGTTCGCTTGCGGTGGCTTCTTTGATCGCCGTTGGATTCGCGGAATCTGCCTCAGCAAAAGGAGTGCCGAATACGGCAGTCATGCTGTCGACGTTCGTCCAAGGCCCATTTGAACTCTACTCTGTAGACCAACTGCCGCCACAGAAATAGAAGTGCGTTGCCCCTAAGAGACGCGCGGTTGTGTTATCATGCAAGTCTCTCGGAGAGGGCAGTTTTCGGCCCTTCCGCCTTCGCCAGGTTGGATCCGCAACCCTTGGCGTCTTCCCAGGCACCGCATAGCTTGCGCGGTGCCGACCTGAAGCTGGTCTAGAGCCCGCGGTACGTGCGGTCTTGACTGTTGCAATTAAGAAGCGCGAGTACCCGCGAGTACCCAAGCGTCAGGCTTGAGCCGCAGAGTCTGGCGGCACACGTGCACCTGTCGTGCGTACAACGCGGCCCGTACTTTGTGGGGGAATTGCTCTAATGCAGCTTTGGGGGGCGTGGTGCCGAAATTGGTAGCGTCCATGCGACGGACGCCCTATCTTGGACAGATGAGCGTGGTGGCCGCGATCTACCTGCTCGCGGCCAAACTCTCGCTGCTGCTCGCCATTTCTCCCGGCTACGCCACGCCTGTGTGGCCGCCGTCGGGTATCGCGCTGGCGGCTGTGTTGATGCTCGGCAGCCGCATCTGGCCCGGGATCTGGCTCGGGGCTGCGCTCGCCAACCTCATGGTCCATGAGTCGGTGTCCGCCGCTATGCTGATTGGCACCGGCAACACGCTTGAAGCGCTTGCTGCCGCGTTCCTTATCCAGCGCTACCTCCGGGTGGTTCCCTACCGTTTCGAGCGCGGTGAGCATGTTCTCAAATTTGTCGCGCTGGTCATTGCGAGCGCTGCCATCGCTGCCACGATCGGCGTGACCTCGCTCGCCGCGAGCGGTGTGGTTGCCTGGTCGGGCTATTTCACCAATTGGTGGACCTGGCTCGGCGGCGATGCAGCCGGGATGATCATCGTCACTCCGCTGATCCTGGGCTGGATGTTGCGCGAGGTGATCCGCTGGTCCTGGCGGGCCCGGCTGGAACGCTTCGTCTTCTGGTTCGTGCTGCTTGCCGCCGAGTACGTGATGTTCGATCCCGAAGCACTAGGGTCGCAGGCTTTTCCGCACACCTACATCGTCCAGCCCTTCATCCTTTGGGCCACGTATCGCTTTAAGCAGCGCGAGGTCGCCGCCGCAATCGCAATCGTATCTGTGGTCGCCGTGGGCTATACGGTTGCCGGCCACGGGCCGTTCGTATCGACTATTTTGAACGTATCGCTTCTCTCTTTGCTGGCGTTCATGAGCACCGTGGCAACCACCGGCCTCGTGGTCGCCGCCATGGCCGGCAAGCGCGAGCGGGCGGTCGAACAGTTGCGCAAGCAACGCGACGAGCTTCTGGCGCAGGTCCAGGCGGGCACGCGCAAGCAGAACAACCTCGTGATCAAAGGAAGATCTGGGTGCGCGCAACTGCGGGAGAAGCTCTTGGCAACCGAGCCCTTACTAAGGTGTGCCTGTCTATGACCGGTCGTGGCCGGTCAGCGACAGTCGGGCAGTGCTCGGAAGCGGTCAGTCGCTCGCATCAAACATTCAAGATTGCGGTTGACCGCCCCGTGCGCGGGTTATGGCTTATGGGCAATTGCCTCAATTTCTATCTTGGTGCCGACCACGTTGCTCGCCTGTAAAGTCGAGCGTGACGGTTTGTGGTCGCGGAAGAATTCGCCATAGACGCGATTGAATTCATTGAAATCGCGGGCGTCTTCAAGCCAGACGGTCGTCTTCACGACATCCTCGAGCGTGCAACCCGCCAGTGCAAGTACGTGAGCGACGTTCTTCAGAGTCTGGCGCGTTTGAGCCTCTATTCCTCCTGTGATGATGCGGCCGCCTTCGTCTCTGGCTACTTGACCGGATACAAATACAAAGTCGCCGGCCTTGGTCGCCAGTGAGCGGGGCAGGCTTTGTGTACCCGGATTGATCTCTGCAAAGTACTCAATCGTCATTTTCGGCACCTTCGGAGAAGAGACTGCACGAACCCGTGCGGCCGGCCGCGATCAAGCTTCCCCTCGGCGGTCCACCCAATCCTCCGCATCCTGAATCCGAGCAATTTCCCGGATGTCCGCTTCTGGCCGGTAAGCGACTGCCGCAGGCCGACCCGTACCGGCTCTTCGTAGCTGACCGAAAGCTGCTATTCAATCAGAGCCGACGGCGAGCGGTCCGGTTGAGCGAGGGGTTAGAGCGCACGCCACGCGTGGAGTGCACTCCGACTAGCGATGCTTGAGCTTCCCGGCGAACGTATTGGCTCGTTCGAGGTCAGCGGCGACCTGAGCGCGCCCTCGTTCATACACGATTTCGCGTCCCATCGCATTGCCCGCATAGGCCATGCCGTTGCGTGTGGGGGTCAAGCGACATCTCACACTGTGAACACCTTCACCGAGGACAATCTCGATCACG
>DASVFM010000200.1:0-8814 GCA_036380055.1 Casimicrobiaceae bacterium | reverse complement strand
CCGCCACGTTGATGACGTCGTCGGTGCGTCCGAGCACGAAGTAATAACCGTCGGCGTCGCGGGTCGCCCAGTCGAACGTCGAGTAGGTCATCTTCCCCGGCACCGTCTCGAAGTAGGTTTTGACGAACCGCGCGTCGTCGCCCCACACGGTGCTCATGCAACCCGGCGGAAGTGGCGGCATGATCGCCAGCACGCCCTTCTGATCGGTGCCTACTTCGTTTCCGGTCGCCTCGTCGAGCAGCCGGACGTCGTAGCCGCACACGGGGAACGACGGGCTCCCAAACTTGCGCGGCGTGTTCTCGATGCCTGGCGAGGCGGAGAGAATCGGCCAGCCGCTCTCCGTCTGCCAATAGTGATCGACGATCGGAACGCCCAGCGAGTCGGACGCCCAGCGTGCAGTCGGCTCGTCGAGCGGCTCACCGGCGAGAAAGAGATACTTCAGGTGCGAGATGTCGTGCTTCTTCATGTACGCAGGGTCCTGCTTTTTCAACACCCGTATTGCCGTGGGTGAGCTGAACATGGTGCGGACCTTGTGCTCGGCGACGATCTGCCACCAGATCGATGGGTCGGGCCGGATCGGCAGGCCCTCGTACATGATGGTCGTGGCGCCGACGAGAAGCGGCGCGTAGACGATGTACGAGTGCCCGACTACCCAGCCGATGTCGCTCGTCGTGAACATCGTGTCGCCGGGCCCGACGCAGAAGATGTCGCGCATCGAGGCGGCGAGCGCTACGGCGTAGCCGCCCGTGTCGCGCTGCACGCCTTTAGGCTTGCCGGTGGTTCCCGACGTGTAGAGGATGTACGAGGGCTCCGATGACTCGAGCCACTCGCACGGGACGCTCGCCCCCGCATGCTCGCGCGCGAGTGCTGCATAGTCCAGATCCCTGCCCGGCGTGCGCTTCATCGCGGCATCGAGGCCGCGGTTGACGATGATCACCTTCGCCGGCGGTTGCTTCGCCAGTAGCAGCGCCTCGTCGACGAGGTGCTTGTACGGAACCGGCTTGCCGCCACGCATCCCCGCATCCGCAGTGATCATCACCTTCGGCTTGGCGTCGTCGATCCGCGTAGCGAGGCTCGCCGCCGCGAAACCTCCGAATACAACGGAGTGGATCGCGCCCAGGCGTACCGTGGCGAGCATGGCGAACACAGCCTCGGGGATCATCGGCATGTAGATCAGCACCCGATCGCCCTTGTTTACGCCTTGGGCCCGCAGCATGGCTGCGAGCACGTTCACCTCGGCGAAGAGTTCGCGATAGGAATACGCGCGGCGCTGACCAGTCTCCGTCGAGATGAAGACGAGCGCGGGCTGCTCGCCTCGCACGGCGAGGTGCCGGTCGATCGCGTTATGGCAGAGGTTCAGGTGTCCGCCGACAAACCAGCGGGCGAACGGCGGACGCCTGTAGTCGAGGACCTGCGAGAACGGCGTCTGCCAGTCGATCAGCGACGCCCGCTCGCGCCAGAACGCGTCGCGCTGGTGTAGCGATCGCGCATGACTGTCGGCGTAGGCACCCATCGCGGAACTCCCGTCGGTTGGCTCGATGCAGCTTAACCGCGTGGTGTCTGAGTCGGTTTGCGCGTGATCAAGCTTCGCCGCTCCGCAGCGTCGACTCGCCCGCGCGATCCCCCTTCGCTCCGCGCACGGGGACCCTTGCTACGGGTGGCTGTCGGCCGCGATGCGCACCACGGTGCGGCCGCGGACGAGGCCCTTCAGGTAGGCGTCGAAGTGGGTCGGCAGGTCGTCAAAATCGATCGTGCGCACCTGGTCGTGCACGCGTTCGGGACGCCATGCAGCCGCCAGCTTGTTCCAAATTTTCTGGCGCAGCTCCATCGGGCAATTGGCGCTGTCGGCGCCGAGCAGCTGCACACCGCGAAGGATGAAAGGCATGACCGTCGTGTTGAGCTTCGGTCCTGCGGCGAGCCCGACTGATGCGACCCTGCCGCCGACGTCCATCGTCGACAGGAGCCACGCCAGCATGTCGCCGCCGAGGTTGTCGATCGCACCGGCCCAAATACTCTTGTCGAGCGGCCGGATGCTGGTCAGGTCGATGGACTGGCGGAGCCTCACTTCCTTCGCGCCGAGGCCGCGCAGGTACCCGGCCTCCTCCTGCTTGCCGGTGATGGCGACCACGTGATAGCCCATCTTGGCCAGAATCTCGATCGAAACGCTGCCGACGCCTCCGGTCGCCCCCGTTACGGCGATGGGCCCGTTGGAAGGCCTGAGTCCGTTGTGCTCCATGAGCATGATCGCCTGCGCCGCGGTGAATCCCGCCGTGCCCAGGGTCATGGCGTCGAATGCCGTCATGCCATCGGGACGTCGCACCACCCAGTCGGCCGGGACCCGGGCGTACTCGGCATATCCGCCATCGTGCGCCACGCCGAAGTCGTAGGCATGCACGATGACCTTGTCGCCACGCTTGAATCTCGGGTCGGCCGAAGTCTCCACCGTGCCCGCCATGTCGATGCCGGCCACGGTCGGATACTTGCGCATGATCTTGCCGGCCCCGCTGTAGGAAAGCGCGTCCTTGTAGTTGATCGTCGAATACTTCGTGCGCACGATCACGTCGCCGGGATCGAGCTCGTCCGGGGTCATCTCGACGAAACGACTGCTGATCGTGTGGTCGTCCTTGAACGTGCGGTAGGCCTTGAACTTCTGCATGGGTGGAGTCCTCCTCGTCACGGCGCCGTCGCCAGGGCCGGCCGGCCCGCCTGGTGCGGCAATGCCATATATTCGTGCGTGCGCATCTCGATCAGGCGGCTGACGGTGCGCGGAAACTCCTGGCTATTGGGCCCTTCCCGATACAACTCCTCCGCCGGGACGGCCGCCGACAGCAGCAACTTTACCCGATGATCGTAGAGCACGTCGACGAGCCAGGTAAAGCGCCGGGCGGCGTCGCCCATCTCGGCTGTCAGCCGGGGCACCCCGGAGACGATCACCACGGCGAAGCGCCGCGCGATCTCCAGGTAGTCGAGCTGGGAGCGCGGCCCCTCGCAGAGTGCGGCGAACTCGAACCAGACCATGCCGCCGGCGCGCTTGCGCGCCTTGAGCGTCCGGGCTTCGATCGTCAGGCGCGGGTCTTCCTCCGGGCCGGACCGCATGCGCTCGAAGCGCGCGGCGAGCTCCGCCTCGACCGCATCCGCCAGCGGCGTGTAGTAGCAGGACGCGTGCGACAGCTCGCGCAGGCGGTAGTCGACGCCTCCGTCGACCTCGACCAAGTCGAGCCACTGCTTGAGCAACGCGATCGTCGGCAGCAGGTTCTGGCGCTGCAGACCGTTCGGGTACAGGCCGTCGGGGTGGTAGTTCGAGGTCATCACGAAGACGACGCCGCGCTCGAAGAGCGCCGTCAGCAGCCTGCCGAGGATCATCGCATCGGCAACGTCGGAGACGTGGAATTCGTCGAAGCAGATCAGGCGGTGACGCCGCGCAATCCGGCCCGCGACCGCAACGAGCGGATCGACCTCTTTCCTGTGCAGGCGCAGATCCTCGTGCACGGCCTTCATGAAGGCGTGAAAGTGCACACGGGTCTTGCGCCGCAGCGCGACGCCCGCATAGAACGCATCCATGAGAAAGCTCTTGCCGCGCCCGACCCCGCCCCAGAAGTAGACGCCCCGCGGCGGCTCCGGGCGCGCAAACCAGCGCTGCACCAGCGATTGCCGCGCCCGCTTGAAGGCGATGAGCTCATCGTGCAGCCGCTGCAGACGCGCGAGCGCCGCGTCCTGCGCTCCGTCGAGCGCGATATTTCGCCGCGCGAGCTGTGGCGCGAGCTCCCGATAGAGGCTTCCGTGAGCGGCTCGGCTCGGCTGGGCGTCGTTCACGTCGCTGCCGGGCGCGTGCCGTCAGTCAAATGTTGAGCGTGCGCTTGTCCACGGCCAGGGCCGCCTCCTTGACGGCCTCGGACAGGGACGGATGCGCGTGGCAGATACGAGCGATGTCCTCGCTCGCGGCGCCGAACTCCATCGCCACGACACCTTCGGCGATCAATTCGGAGACCATCGGACCGATCGCGTGCATGCCGAGTATGCGATCGGTCTCGGCGTCGGCGAGAAACTTCACGAACCCGCGGGTGTCGCCGAGCGCTCGGGCGCGCCCGTTGGCGCTGAAGGGAAACACTCCCGCACGATACGTCACGCCCGCTGCCTTGAGCTGCTGCTCGGTCTGCCCGACCCAGGCGATCTCGGGCGAGGTGTAAATCACCCAGGGCACGGTGTTGAAGTCGACGTGACCGTGCTGCCCGGCGATGCGCTCGGCCACGGCGACGCCCTCCTCCTCCGCCTTGTGGGCGAGCATCGGCCCGCGCACGACATCGCCGATTGCCCAGACGCCGGCGAGGTTCGTGCGGCATTCGTCGTCCACCGTTACAAAGCCGCGCTCGTCGAGCGCGAGCCCAACCGAAGCAGCGTCGAGCCCCATCGTATGCGGGACGCGACCGATCGAGACGATGAGCTTGTCGAAGCGCCGGCTCTGGGCTTTGCCCTCGGCATCGATGTACTCCACCGTCACGTCTTTGCCGGTCGAAACCTTGGTGATCTTCACGCCGAGCTCGATCGCGAGGCCCTGCTTGGTGAACTGCTTCCGTGCTTCCTTGGCGAGTTGCTCGTCGGCAGCGCCCAGGAATGCCGGCAGGGCCTCAAGGAGCGTCACCTCCGCGCCCAGCCGCCGCCAGACGCTGCCCATCTCGAGACCGATCACGCCGGCCCCGACGACCCCGAGCGTCTTCGGCACTTCGGAGATCGCGAGCGCCCCGTCATTGTCGAGGATGAGCCTGTTGTCGAACGCCGCCCCCGGAAGAGACCTCGGCTTGGAGCCCGTGGCAACGATCACGTTCTTCGCGACGAGCGCCGCGGCTCCCGGACCCTCTACCTTGATCTGCCACGCGCCGGGAGCGCCGCCGGAGAAGGCGCCCACGCCGTGGAAGAACGTAACCTTGTTCTTCTTGAACAGATAGGCGATGCCGTCGTTGTTCGCCCTGACGACCTTGTCCTTGCGGGCGAGCATCCGACCGACGTCGATCGCGAGTCCTTTGACGTCGATGCCGTGTTCGGCGAAAGCGTGCCCGGCGTGCTCGAAGTTCTCGGAGGATTGGAGCAGTGCCTTTGACGGAATGCAGCCGACGTTGGTGCAGGTGCCGCCGAGGGCGGGCTTGCCTTCGCCCGTCGACCAGTCGTCGATGCACGCGGTCTTCAGCCCGAGCTGGGCGGCGCGGATCGCGGCGACGTAACCGCCCGGCCCGCCGCCGATCACGACTACCTCGAACGCATCCGCCATGAACGATCGACCCGGGCCGCGCGGAGTCTACAGATCGAGGAGCATTCTCGCGGGGTCCTCGAGAGCTTCCTTGATGGCCACGAGGGACAGGACCGCCTCGCGGCCGTCGATGATGCGGTGGTCGTAGGACTGCGCGAGATAGTTGATCGGCCGCACCACGACCTGGCCGCTTTCGACCACCGCGCGATCCCGCGTGGCGTGAACGCCGAGGATGGCGGATTGCGGCGGGTTGATGATCGGCGTGGACAGCATCGAGCCGAACACCCCGCCGTTGGAAATCGTGTACGTGCCGCCGGTGAGCTCCTCGACGGTGAGCTTGCCTTCCTGAGCGCGCTTGCCGAACTCCGCGATCCGCTGCTCGATCTCTGCAATGGACAGCAGGTCGGCGTCGCGCAGGATCGGTACGACCAGCCCCCGCGGGCTGCCCACCGCAATGCCGACGTCGAAGTAGCCGTGGTAGATGATGTCCGTGCCGTCGATCGAGGCGTTGAGCGCGGGGAACTTCTTCAGCGCATGCACCGCGGCCTTCACGAAGAAGCCCATGAAGCCGAGCTTGACGCCGTTCTCCTTCTCGAAGCGGTCCTTGTAGCGGTTGCGCAGATCGATCACGGCCGCCATGTTCACTTCGTTGAACGTGGTCAGGATCGCTGCGGTCGCCTGCGACTGCACCAGACGCTCGGCCACGCGCTGACGCAAGCGCGACATCGGCACGCGCTGCTCCGGTCGCGCGCCGCCGGACGGCGTCACGACCGGAGGCGCGGGCGGCGCGATCGGCGGAGCCGCCGGCGGCGCCTTAGGCGCGGGTGCGCGCGCAGCGGGCTCGACACGAGCTTCGATCGCGGCCAGCGCATCGGCTTTCGTCACGCGCCCGCCGCGGCCTGTGCCGCCGACGGCGGCGGCATCGATTCCCGCTTCGGACAGGGCCTTGCGCGCAGCCGGCATCGCCGTGGCCGCGGGGGCCGCGGGCGCGGGAGCGATCTGAGCCACCTTCGGGCTCGCAGCGGCGACTGCCGGCTGCGGCTTCGCTGCTGTCGCGCCGGCGCCCTCGGTGTCGATGATGGCGATGACTTCCTGCGCGCTCACCGTCGAGCCGTCGCCCTTGCGCACCTCGGCAAGCACGCCCGATGACGGAGCGGGAAGCTCGAGCACGACCTTGTCGGTCTCGACGTCGATCAGGTTCTCGTCGCGCTTGACCGATTCGCCCGCTTGCTTGTGCCAATTGACGAGCGTCGCCTCGGCGACCGACTCGGGCAGCACAGGCACCTTCACTTCGATCAGCATGTACCCACCTGTCCTAGTGCGCCGTGATCATTTCGCCGGCCGAGAGCTTCGCCGCGAAGGCATCACGGACCAGCTGCTGCTGCTGGGCGATATGCTTCGACATGTACCCCACGGCCGGCGACGCCGAGATGGGCCGCCCGGCGTACGCGAGCAGTTGCTGTCGCTCGATGTCGGCGCGCAGGTAGGCGCGCAAGCGGTACCAGGCTCCCTGGTTTTGCGGTTCCTCCTGACACCACACGACCTCCTTCGCCTGGGGATACTTCGCAACCTCCCTCTTGAAGTCGGCGTGCGGGAACGGGTATTGCTGCTCCAGGCGCACGATCGCCATGTCTGCGATCTTGTTCTCCTTCCGGTAGTCCAGCAGATCGTAGTAGACCTTTCCGCTGCATACGATCACCCGCCTAACGTTACCCGCGACAAGCTTCTCGGCCTCGCCGATGACCGTTTGGAACTTGCCCTGGGCGAGATCCTCGAGCACCGACACCGCGGACTTGTGCCGCAGAAGGCTCTTCGGGCTCATGACGATCAGCGGCTTGCGGAACGCGCGGATCATCTGCCGGCGCAGCAGATGAAAGATCTGCGCCGGCGTGGTCGGCACGCAGACCTGCATGTTGTGCTCCGCGCAGAGTTGCAGATAGCGCTCGGGGCGCGCCGAGGAGTGCTCGGGCCCCTGTCCCTCGTAGCCGTGCGGCAGCAGCAGCGTCAGCCCGCAGATCCGCCCCCATTTCACCTCGCCTGCCGCGATGAACTGGTCGATGACCACCTGCGCGCCGTTGGCGAAGTCTCCGAACTGCGCTTCCCACACGACGAGCTGATTCGGCTCGGAGGTCGCGTAGCCATACTCGAAGCCCAGCACCGCCTCCTCGGAGAGCACCGAGTCGATGATCTCGAAGTCGGGCTGCCCTTCCTTCACGTGCTGGAGCGGAATCCATGTTCCCGCGTCCCACTTCTCGCGGCTCTGATCGTGCAGCACTGCGTGCCGGTGCGAGAACGTCCCTCGCCCCGTGTCCTGCCCGGAAAGGCGTACGCCGTACCCCTGATCGAGGAGCGTCGCGTAGGCCAGCGTCTCGCCCATGCCCCAGTCGAGGGAGAGCTTCCCCTCGCCCATGGCGCGGCGATCGGCGAGCACTTTCTCGACCCGTG
Source organism: Casimicrobiaceae bacterium (assembly GCA_036380055.1). Taxonomy (GTDB): domain Bacteria; phylum Pseudomonadota; class Gammaproteobacteria; order Burkholderiales; family Casimicrobiaceae; genus PALSA-1003. Next base: position 1,127 of record DASVFM010000200.1, on the reverse strand, counting down.
GATGGACGCGGAAGTCCGGTGGCACGTCGGTCAGCTTCTGCGCGAGCGCCTTGAGCGTGGCCATCGGGACCGCGGTCTCCGCGGCGTCGGACCAGTGCTTGCCGATGAAGGGACGCCAGTCCACGGCGAAGGGCGGCTTGTAGTTCGACAGGATCGTCGTGTTGGTGTGCAGGCCCTTGTCCATCGCCACGCGATAGGTTTCGATCATCGCCTCGGCGTCCTCGGCCCGGATGATGCCCTCGCCGGCCAGACGTTGCGCGTAGAGCGCGCGCGCGCCGGGGTGCTGGGAGATGCGCTTGTACATTAGCGGCTGGGTGATCATCGGCTCGTCGGCCTCGTTGTGTCCCTGTTTCCGGAAGCACACCAGGTCGATGAAGACGTCCTTGTCGAACTTCTGCCGGAACTCGACCGCGATCTCGACGGCGAGCAGACACGCCTCGGGATCGTCTCCGTTGACGTGGAAGATCGGCGCTTCGACCATCTTGGCGACGTCGGTGCAGTACAGCGTGCCCCGCGTATCGCGCGGGTCCGAAGTCGTGAACCCGATTTGGTTGTTGATCACGATGTGGATCGTGCCGCCGGTGCGATAGCCGCGCGTCTGCGACAGGTTGAGCGTCTCCTGCACGACGCCCTGTCCGGCGATCGCTGCATCGCCGTGCAGCAGCACGGGCATTACCTGATCGAAGGTGGTGTCCTTGCGCCGGTGCTGACGCGCCCGCACCGAGCCCTCGACCACGGGATCGACGATCTCCAGGTGCGAGGGATTGAACGCCAGCGTGACATGCATCGGTCCGCCCGGCGTGACGACATCCGAGGAAAAGCCCTGATGGTACTTCACGTCCCCCGCCGAGAGTTCGTCGTCGTGCCTTCCCTCGAATTCGGCGAAGAGATCCTTGGGCATCTTGCCGAGCGTGTTGACGAGCACGTTGAGGCGCCCGCGGTGAGCCATCCCGATCACCATCTCCCTCACGCCGTCGGCACCCGCCTTCTGGATAAGATGGTCCAGCATCGGGATCATGGTGTCGCCACCCTCGCCCGAAAATCGCTTCTGGCCGACGTACTTCGTGTGCAGGTAGCGCTCCAGCGTCTCTGCTGCGGTGAGGCGCTCGAGGATGTGCCGGCGGAAC